>JBKJZF010000184.1:0-3554 GCA_046715315.1 Solirubrobacterales bacterium
GCTCGGCGGTCCGGCTGAAGGGGTCGGCCAGGACCTCGCCGGTCTCGACGGAGACCGCGGCGAGCAGCCGGCCCTCGACCTCCGCGCCGAGCAGCGGCGCCCTCAGGCCCGAGCCCGAGTCGAGCTCCGCCAGGCGCGCCACGTCGGCGTCGTCGCTGTCGCTGAGTCGTCGGATGGTCAGTGTGGTGTCGGTCTTGGGCATTTGATGCCTCCTTCAGCTTTGAAACGGTGGGAGCTCCGCTGGTGTGAGGTCAGAGCGTGGGTTGAATATCGCCCACCCATCGCATAAGCGCAACATGGTTTCCTGACGCGCGTGATAAGGTGGCCTTATGCTTGACGTGAAGCGGATGCGGATCCTCCGCGAGGTCGCCAACAGCGGCTCGTTCTCGGCCGCAGCCGACGTCCTCTACCTCTCGCAGTCCGCCGTCAGCCAGCAGGTGGCGACGCTCGAGCGCGAGGTCGGGATGTCGCTGCTGGAGCGCACCAGCGCCGGGCCGAAGCTGACCGACGCGGGCCGGGCGCTGGTCACCCACGCCGACGCCGTCATCTGCCGTCTCGAGGAGGCGGAGCGCGAGCTGGCCGCGATCGCCGGGCTCGAAGGTGGGCGCTTACGCCTGGTCGGCTTTCCCACGGCCAGCGCCACGCTGCTGACCCGCGCCGTCTCCACCTTCCGCGATCGCTTTCCCTCGGTCGAGCTCCAGCTGGCCGAGGCCGAGCCCGAGGCCTCCATTCCCGCGCTCAAGCGCGGCGACTACGACCTGGCCCTCACCTACGACTACGAGTTCAACCCCGACGCGCCCGACCGCGACATCGAGCGCCGCCTGCTGCTGGAGGAGGAGATGCGGGTCGCGCTGCCGCCCGCCCATGCCCTGACCAAGCGTCGCGCGGTGAAGATCGAGGACCTGGCGGAGGAGGACTGGCTCGTCGGTGTCAGCAGCGGCTCCTGCCGTGATCACCTGATCCTGCTCTGCCGGGCCGCCGGCTTCGAACCGAGGATCTCCTTCGAGAGCGACTACTACCAGGTGCTCCAGGGCCTCGTCTTGGCCGGCATGGGCGTGACCCTGCTGCCCGAGCTTGCCCTGGCGGGTCGCCACCCCGACCTCGAGTTGCGCCCCGTGGCCCCGAAGACGCCGCGCAGGCGGGTCTGGGCGACCGCCTTGGCCGCGGGCTCGCGGGCGCCCGCCACCGACGCGATGTTCGAGGTGCTGGATGAGGTCGGCCAGCGGTTCCAGGCGGGCAAGCTCGCCGCCGTCGCCTGAGCTGCCGGACCTGCTAGGTCGTTTCGACCGCGGCCGCCTCGGCCCGTTCGGCCTGGGCGGCGCCGGCGTCCGCGACCATGCTGTGCCAGACGGGGAGCACCGGCTTGTTGAAGTAGCTGATCGCCTGCTCGCGCATCGCCGTGACCTCGTCCGACGCCCAGAAGCGCTCGAAGTCCTCCTGGCGCTCCCACATCGTCACCTGCCGGAAATGCAGCGGGTCCTCGATGTTGCGGGTGATGTACGCGGCGGTTGCGCCGAAGGCAAGCGCGCGGTCGAGCGCCGGTTCCCAGATCCGGATCCAGCGGTCTGCCCGGAAGGGGTGGGCGCGCCACTCGATGAAGTTGACGTGCATGGCTGACCGTGATCCTAGCTTTACGCGCCGACCTCGGCCCAGATGGCGCCCTCGCCGTCGGAGTGCTTGCCCTCGTCCTCGGAGGTCGCGCCGACCATGATCGCGATCTTGCCGGCGTGCCTGTTGAGGTGCAGCAGCTGGTGGGCGTCGGGTACTCCCTCGAACCCCATCGCTCGCCACAGCACCGGGCGGATCTTGCCCTCGGCCATCAGCTGGTTGGCGCGCATGCACTCATAGGCGTTGGCGAAGTGCGAGCCGAGGATCTCCTTCTGCTTCATCCACAGGTAGCGCACGTCGAAGTCCAGGTTGTAGCCCGAGGTGGCGCCGCAGATCACGACCTTGCCGAACGGCTTCACCGTGAACACCGAGGTCGGGAAGGTCGCCTGGCCGACGTGCTCGAAGACGATGTCGGGCGCGTCGCCGAGGATCTCCTTGACCCGCTTGGCGAAGCCGCGCGAGGCCTTGAAGCGCTGCTTGTCTGCGGCTGGGTCCGTAGCCGGGTGGTTGGCATCGGTGCGCATCATCTCGCTGAACTCGTTGCGGTCGACGTAGTCGACGGCGCCGAGCCGCTTGACCAGCTCGCCCTTCTCGGCCGAGGAGACGACGCCGACGGCATTGGCGCCGGCCGCGGCGCAGAGCTGCGTCGCGAACACCCCGAGCCCGCCGGCCGCGCCCCAAATCAGCACGTTGTGCCCCGCCTGGAGCTTGCAGCGGTCGATCAGCATCCGATAGGCCGTGAAGTAGGTGAGCCCATAGGCCGACGACTCGATCCAGGAGAGGTTGCGGGGCTTGGGGAGGAGCTGTTGCGCCTGCACCTTGGTGAACTGGGCGAACGACCCCCAGGTGGTCTCGTACCCCCAGATCTTCTGGCTTGGCGCCGCCAGCGGGTCGAGGCCGTGGACCTCGACGTCCTCGTAGGAGGCCTGGTTGCAGTGCAACACGACCTCGTCGCCGGGGTTCCACTTGGTGACGCCGGCCCCGACCTTCCAGACGACCCCGGAGGCGTCGGAGCCGCCGATGTGGTGCCCGTGCTCGGGGTGATCGCCATAGTTGAAGACCGAGACGGGCTTGCCGAGGGCGGCCCAGACGTTGTTGAAGTTGACCCCGGCGGCCATCACCCGCACGATCACCTCGAAGGCGCCGGGCTGCGGAACCTCGATCTGCTCGATCTGGAAGGCGTCCTTGGGCTCTCCCTCGCGCTCCTGGCGGATCACCCACGCCGCCATCGTCTCCGGCAGGGTGCCGGGCTCGACCGCGAGCTGTGAGACCTCGGATACGTCTACGGCCAAAGCTGAGTCACTCCTTCAGTGCAAGGGAAGACGGGCCGCGGCATCGTACCGGCGGCGTGCCCGGGACCGCCGGTCAGCGACAATCGGTGTGATGGAGGCGTGGACGCTGACCGATGGCGGGCAACCGGCGGAGGACACCGCTCGCAGGCTGGCGGAGTTCATCCGCCCCGCGGCGGCCTCGCTGGAGCTCGCCCTGTACGACATCCGGCTGCCCGATCCGGTCGGCTCGATCGTCGCCGACGCGCTTCGGGCTGCGGCCGGCCGGGGAGTGCGGATCCGGCTTCTCTACAACGTCGACAGCGAGCGCCCGGCGGCGCTGCACCCGCCGCCGCAGACGCGGCCCGAGCTCTTGCGGGAGCTGCCGATCGAGGTCGGCGCCGTACCCGGCGTGCCCGACCTGATGCATCACAAGTACGTCGTCCGTGACGCCGCCGCCGTCTGGACCGGGTCGGCGAACTGGACGATCGACTCGTGGACCCGGCAGGAGAACGTGCTGGCGATCGTCGAGGCTCCCGCGATCGCCGTCGCCTACCGGCAGAACTTCGAGGAACTGTGGGACGAGCGCGACGTCGAGCTCAGCGGCGAGATCCAGCCCGAGCTGGTCGAGTTCGAGGGGATCCGGGCTCGTGCCTGGTTCACCCCCGGTCACGGCCC
>JBKJZF010000185.1:0-6235 GCA_046715315.1 Solirubrobacterales bacterium
CTCGCCGTTGTCGCCCTCGGTGACCGTGCCCCGTGCGGTCACGGGCACGTAGACGCGCCCGCCCCAGCCGCGCTCCGGATACCAGCGCAGCGTCTCGGGGTCGAGCCGCTGGCCGGCCTCGGCTGCGAGGCCCTCGCAGGCGGCGACGAAGTCGGCCGCGAGGCGCTCCTCGAAGCGGCCGTACGGACGCTTCTCCTGTGGAGCGTCGGCGATGAAGCGGGGATATGGGCGACCGGTGGGCGGCACGGCTGCGCCAGAGTACAGAGGCGCGCTCGCTACGCGAGCGCCTGGCGCAGGTCCGAGGCCGCCCGCTCGGGCGCGTAGACGTTGATCTCGACTCCGGTGCCGAGCTCGAAGGAGGCGCGCACCATCAGCCGCGGCAGCAGGTCGATGTGCCAGCAGAACTCCTCGGCCCCGCGGGGCGCGGTCCGCACCCAGAGGTTGAGCTGGGGGACCTCGCCGAAGGTCGCGGCCAGCGCCCGCAGCGCGGTCGCGATCATCGCCGTGCCCACCTCGCCGTCGTGCTCGAACGAGGGTGCCGGACGACGGGGGATCACCCGCAGCTCGAACGGCGAGCGCGAGGCCCACGGGGCGACGAGCAGGGAGTCGTCGTCGACCGTGACCAGGCGCTCGCGGCGGCGAACCTCCTCGGTGGCGACGTCGGCGAGCAGATGGGAGCCCATCGTGCGCTCGTGGTAGGCGGCGGCGCGCTCGCGCTCGCGGGCGATCTCGGCGGGGACGAAGCGAAGCGCGTAGAGCTGGGCGTGGGTGTGCTCGAGCGAGGCGCCCGCGTCGGGGCCCTCGTTGACGATCAGGTGCACATACGCGGCGTCGGCGTGGGCGCGCATCCGCTCGCGCCAGGCCGCGACCGCCGTCGCCAGGCGGTCGGGCGCCAGCTCCGAGACTCGCGTCAGGTGCTCGGGGCAGTTGACGATCACCTCGTGGACGCCACCCGCCGGCTGGGAGGCGAACAGGCTGGGCTCGGCGCCGCGGCGGCTGGCGGCGAGGGGGTCGACCGAGCTGGCGAGGCCGGTCTCCGGGGCCGTCGCCACGGTCCCCTCCCCTCCCAGCACCGGGTAGAGGTTCGGGACCGCCCTGGCCGTCCATCCCGGCGAGTCGGGCTCGCCGCCGCCGGGGCGGTCCGCCCACAGCTCCGGCGGGGTGCGGTCCTCGCGTCCCTCGCAGAATGGGCAGGTCTCGGCGGCGTCCGGCCGCGGGCGCGGGGAGGTCGGCTCGAAGGCGCCGGGGCGATCGGCGCGGCCAGGGGCAACGATCGCCCGCAGGCCCGTGAGCTGATCAATACGCACCTCCGGCGACATCCTCCGCTGCGCGTCCGGTGTCGCCGGGCTAGGGCTCAAGCCTGACCCGGCAGGTCAGCACTGAGTGTCCGCGACTTCGTCGCTAGCCCGAGCCAGAGCCAGAGCCCTCATGGGGCACGAACGCCTTGAGGATGTCGAGCGGCAGCGGGAAGACGATCGTCGTCGCCTCGTTGCCCATCTCCAGCAGCGTCTGCAGGTAGCGCAGCTGCAGGGTGGCCGGGTTCTTGCCGATGATCTCGGCCGCCTGCGAGAGCTTCTCGGAGGCCTGGAACTCGCCGTCGGCGGCGATCACCTTGGCGCGTCGCTCGCGCTCGGCCTCGGCCTGGCGGGCGATCGCCCGCTGCATATCCTGGGGAAGCTCTACGTCCTTGACCTCGACCGTCGAGACCTTGATGCCCCAGGGCTCGGTCTGCTCGTCGATGATCTGCTGCAGCTCGATGTTGAGCCGCTCGCGCTCGGCCAAGAGCGAATCCAGCTCGGCCTTGCCGAGCACCGAGCGCAGCGTGGTCTGGGCGATCTGCGAGGTGGCGAGGAGGAAGTTCTCGATCTCGGTGACGGCGCGGTTGGGGTCGATCACCCGGAAGTAGCAGACGGCGGTGACGCGGACCGTGACGTTGTCCTTGGTGATCACCTCCTGCGGAGGGACGTTCAGGGTCACGGTTCGCAGGTCCACCCGGACCATCTGGTCGATGATCGGAATCAGCAGGATCAGGCCGGGGCCCTTCTGCGCGATCAGCCGCCCGAGGCGAAAGATCACCCCGCGCTCGTACTCGCGCAGGATCCGCACCGCCGAGGCGACCAGGATCAGCACCAGGATCGCCACCACCGCGACAACCGCTACGCCGACACTCATCTATGACGCTCCTTCCTGCTCGACCGGCCGGACCCGAAGGGTCAGGCCATCCACGGACTCGACCCGAACTCTAGCGCCGGAGGGCAGCTGCTCGATCCCGTCGACGGGCTCAGCCCGCCACAGCGCGCCGGAGACGAAGACCTGCCCCACCGGCCCCAGGCGCTGGCGCACCTCGCCGACGGCTCCGATCATCTCCTCCCGGCCGGTCCGCACCGGGTTGCGGCGGGCCTCGACGACCTTCTTCGCCGCGAACGCGAGCAGGCCGCCCCCGAACAGGCCGACGACGATCACCACCGGCGCCGAGATCCCGAAGGCCTCGGACTCGGTGTCGTAGAGCAACAGCCCCGAGACGGCGACCGCGACCACCCCCGCGACGCCGAGCACCCCGCCCGCGGCCACGTGTGCCTCGGCGATGATCATCGCCACTCCCACCACCAACAGGGCCACTCCCGCCAGGGTCACCGGGAGCTGGGAACTGCCGTAGGCGCCCAGCAGGAAGGCGACAGCGCCCAACGCCCCCGGCGCGATCAGCCCGGGGCTGAAGATCTCGATCGCGATCCCCACCAGGCCGACCAGCAACAGCAGGTAGGCGACCGTCGGGTTGACGATCACGTCGAGCAGGTCGTACTGGAGGGGCATGTCGCGCTCGGAGATCGCCATCCCCTCCGTATCGAGGGTCTGTGCCTTCGGCCCCTGGACCTCGAAACCGTCGAGCTGGGCGAGCAGATCGTCCTCGCTGGTCGCGATCAGATCGACCAGGCCGGCATCGAGGGCCTCGGTCGCGGTGACGTTCTCGGCCTCGGTGACCATCAGCTCGGCGAGCTCGACGTTGCGGCCGTGCGCCTTTGCGAGCGCGCGGACGTAGGCGGCAGCGTCGTTTTCGATCTTGCGGCCCAGCACCTCCCCGATGTCGTCGCCCGTGATCGAGACGGGCGAAGCGGAGCCGATGTTGGTCTGCGGAGCCATCGCGGCAACGTCGGCCGCCTGGGTGATGAACAGGCCCGCCGAGGCCGCCCGAGCGCCGTCGGGCGAGACGTAGACGACCACCGGCATCGGCGCGGCGATGATCTCGCGGATCATCTCCCGCATCGACTCGTCGAGCCCGCCGGGGGTGTCGAGGCGGATGATCACCAGCTCGACGCCCTCTTCGGCGGCGTCGTCCAGAGCGCTCGTGATCCACTGCGCCGTGGCCGGGTTGATCGAGCTCTGCAGCTCCACCGACCACGCGGTCTTGGTCTCCTGGGCCGGCGCGCCCGCGACGAGGGCCAGCGCGCCCGCCGCGGTCGCCAGCGCGGACAGTGCCAGCCTTGAAGCCCTACCGGTCATCCGAGCTCGGATTATCCGTTACCGGGCGTAGCGCTCGATGTCCGCGGCGAGGGCGTCCTCGTCCGCGTACTGGCCCTGGTGCACATAGGCGAGCTTCCCGTCGGCGGCGTAGTAGGCGGTCGAAGGCAGCGCCAGCGGGTTGTCGAGGAACTCCTGGCGAAGCTCGTCGTCGGGATCCAGATAGCTGGGGTAGGGAAGGGGCAGCTCGCCGAGGAACGTCCTCGCGGCGTCCTCGGAGTCGGTCGAGTCGATGCCGAGGAAGGCGACCTCGTCGCCGCGATCCATCGCCTGCGACTGGAAGAAGGGGAACTCGAGGCGGCAGGGCCCGCACCAGGAGGCCCAGGCGTTGACGACCACGGGGATGCCCTCGAGCTCGTCAAGGCGATCGGCGAAGGCGTCGGTACCGCCGTCGAGCAGTTGATTGCCCTGCGCGCGGAGAGCCTGCAGTTGAGCGGGCGCTCCGTCGAGCGGCGCGGTCGCGTCGGAGACCGACAACTCGGAGTCCGGGTTGCCGGCATCGTCTCCGCCACCGCAGCTTCCGACCGCCAGCGCTAGCGCCGCAACGGTTGCGGAGATGGCGAGCTTCAGGGTCATCCGTGGCTGATGCTGGTACTTTTCAGGTCGGTTCCGCTTTCGGAACCCCGGAGATACCGCCGGTCGGGCTGAGGGGAAAGGTCACCGCCCGGCGTTTACCTCCATCGAGGTTACTGCGCTCCTCGCCCCCGTTTCGGATCAGCGGCGTCGAGCCGATCGACCCCTTGCCATGACCAAAGCCACCGATGTCGCCGCGACTGCGGCCAAGGCGTTGCTCAGCAACGCCGATCTCGAGCGAGCCCGTGCGTTCACGCGCGAGCCCATTCTGCTCGAGGGCGAGGACCTGAGCGTGCTGGCGCCCGGCACCGCTCGCCGTCGCGCCGCCGACGCCGCCCTCGCCGAGCTCGACGCCGGCGCCGAGCAACCCTCCACCGAGTGGCGCCGGGAGTACTCGCTGATGCTCGGCCTCGAGCGTCTGCTCTCGGAGGACGTGGCGCACCTCAAGGACGGCGCCGAGCTGTCCGAGCATCAGGTGGACGCTCTCTCCGGCACCCTCGCCGCGCTCGTCGCCGAGCTCGAGGCGAACGGGGAGGCCCGCGCGAACGGGCACGGAGACGGGGCGCTGGGCCCCGAGCCGGCGGAGCTCGAGGAGCCCTCGGGCGACAACGGGTCGCCGGTCGCGACCGCAGCCGAGCCGGAGGCCGACGACGACGGGCCCGGCACCTACGAGGGCGAGGACGAGGACGACGATGACGATGAGCTCGGCCTCGAGGGCCTCGAGCTCGACGACGACCTGATCGAGGACGAGGAGGAGGACGAGGAGCTCCCGCCCGAGGACGAGGAGCTCGCGCCCGACGAGGAGCCCCAGGACTGGGAGGAGCCCGACGCCGAGGCGGAAGCCGAGGTAGTCGAGGAAGTGCCGGAGGACCCCGGCGCCGATCGCCGCTTCTGGTTCGAGCACGCCACCGGCGCCGGCAAGACGGTCGCCGCCGTCGGCTTCATCGAAGCCTCGCGGACCGGCGGCGTGCTGCTTCTCACCCACCGGCGCAACCTCGTCGACCAGTTCATCGGCGAGATCTCGACCCGCGGCTACTCCGAGCGGCTCTCGCCTCCGCTGCTCGACGACTCCGACCACCCCTACGGTCCGGTCACGGTCGAGACTTACCAGTGGTTCGTGCGCAACTCGAAGCGGATCTCCGACGCCTACGCGATCGTGATCTGCGACGAGGCCCACACGGCGCTGGGCGAGAAGACCAGCGCCTGCATCCGCGAGTGGCCCGGCCCGGTGTTCATCGGCATGACCGCGACCGGGGCGCTGATCGCGCGTCACGTCGCCGACCTCTTCCCCACCCAGACCTCGCGCTTCGACCTCGCCCAGGCGGCCCGGCGCGGCGTGATCTCGCCGCTGCGGTGCCTGCGAATCCCGCCCGGGCCCGGGGTGCGGACGATCGCCAAGGTCCCGCTTCGCCGCGGCGAGGTCGATCAGGACTTCGACCAAGAGGAGCTCGCCAAGCTCCTCGACCAGGAGCCGTTCAACCTCGCCATCGCCGACCTCTACCAGTCGCGCTTCCGCAGGGTTCCCGGAGTGGTCTACACCGCCGGGGTCCAGCACGCCAAGAACGTGGCCGCCGCGTTCCAGGCGGCCGGGATCAAGGCCCGCGCGGTCTCCGGTGAGACTCCGAAGCGAGACCTCGCCGAGATCCTGGCGGCGTTCGAGCGCGGCGAGGTCGACGTGCTCTGCAACGCGATGCTGCTGGCCGAGGGGTGGAACTCGCCGAGGGCGACGATCTGCATGCACCTGGCGCCGACCGCGTCGCGTCGCGTCTACCAGCAGCGTGTCGGCCGCGTCACCCGCCGGGCGCCCGGCAAGGAGGCCGGCCTGGTGATCGACCTCGTCCATCCGGCCACGACCTCGGACGAGACCATCGTCACCCTGCACTCGCTGCTCGACCGCGACGTCTACCGCGGCGGCGCGATCGTCGTCGGGCCCGTGCGCCGCGGGCGCGGGCGCCGCGTGCGCGTCGAGCGGCGGGTTCTCCCCGTCTCGGCCGATCCCGAGCGGCGCCTGTCGATCCTCGAGCGTGAGCTCTGGCGGATCGCCGTCGAGCATCTGAACTTCTCCGAGCAGCACGCCTGGGCCGCGCTCGCGGGCGCCCGGATCACCCCCAACAACTGGCGCCGGGCGAAGGCGATGATCCAGCAC
>JBKJZF010000186.1:0-7236 GCA_046715315.1 Solirubrobacterales bacterium
GGTCCGCCGCCATGCCGGCGCAGTCGCCGACGTTGTCGCCGACGTTGTCGGCGATCACGGCCGGGTTGCGGGGGTCGTCCTCGGGGATCCCCGCCTCGACCTTGCCGACGAGGTCGGCGCCGACGTCGGCGGCCTTGGTGAAGATGCCGCCGCCGAGGCGGGCGAAGACCGAGATCAGCGAGCCGCCGAAGCCGAGGCCGATCAGCGCGTCAACGGCCGCCTTGTCGCTCTGGTCGGTCAGGAGCAGGATCCCGAAGTAGCCGGCGACGCCGGTCAGCGCCAGTCCGACGACGAGAAGGCCCGTGACCGAGCCACCCTTGAAGGCGACGTCGAGCGCCGGCGGCACCCCGCCGCGGGCGGCCTCGGCGACGCGGGCGTTGGACCGCACCGAGACGTTCATGCCGATGAAGCCGGCGGCGCCCGAGAGGACTCCACCGATGACGAAGCCGATCCCGGTCTGGACGTCTTGGAGCAACGCGATCAGGATCGCCAGCGGGATCGCCACCAGGGCGATGATCCTGTACTGGCTGCTCAGGTAGGCCTTGGCGCCTTCCTGGACGGCGCCGGAGATCTCCTGCATGCGCTCGTTCCCGGGCGAGCGGCGAAGCAGCCGCTGCGTCACCAGCGCCCCGTAGATCACCGCCGCACCCGCGCACACGAGCGCGATCACGATGCCGTAATCGATCAGGAAATCCGTCAAGTCTGCTGTCCTCCAAAGGGGTCTGGGATGGCAAACGGCCGGACCTCGCCCGGCCGTTCAAACGGGCGGCAGTGTATCCACAACCCGCGCTACTGCGACGATCCGGGCGGTACCCACAGCCCGGAGTCGCCCGGGGACCTGGGCTCGCCCGGCGCTGGCGGGGGCTCGGGCTCCGGCTCGGGCGACTGCGGCCCGTCGGGGCTCCCGTCGCCGCCCGAGTGGCGGGCGTAGAGCATCTGCAGCTCCGAGAGGGCGTCTCGGACCTGGGCCTGGGGCTCGGGCTCGAGCAGACCGACCACCGCGCGCACCGCCTCGATGCCGACGCGAGCCTGGTCGAGGTCGCGCTCGTCCTGCTTGCCGATCCTGCGCGCGGTCAGGTTGATCAGCGTGACCACGCTTTCCAGCAGCACGTCCTGGACGCGCACCTTGCGAAGCCCCTCCTCGATCCGCTCGCGAAGCTCCTCCTCGCTGGGCTGGTCGGGCGCCGGCTCGGAGGGTGCGTCGGGCGCCGGCTCGGAGGGTGTGTTCGGCTCGTCCATCATCGGGTTTCTACATCAGCCGCCGGGCCGGGCCGCCTCCGGGGTAGCGTAGGTGCGCCGGGACTCCTCTACCGAGCGCCGATAGACGTCCTCGATCGAGGCCCCGCCGGCGACCGCCTCGCGCGCCCGCTGGGTGCCGTTCGACCCGGGCGCCTGCAGCTCGATGCCGAGCTGCTGGGCCGCCGGCGACGCCCATTCCATCAGCGCCTCGATCGCCGCGGCGGTCGGGATCTCCTCGCCGCGCTCGAAGTCGATCATCCGCCCGTCCATCCCGTGGCGGATCGCCCGCCAGAGGTTCTCCTCGATCTCGCGCTGGCGCATCGGCGGCGGCATCGCGCCCTCGCTGTGGTCGATCGCCGCCTGGGCGATGCAGGCCGAGATCAGCCCGGCCAGCGCCAGCGACTCGTCACCGCGCGTCTGCGCATCGCAGATCCGCAGCTCGACGGTGCCGAAGGTGTGATGCGGGCGAACGCTCCACCACAGCTGCGTCGACTCGACCACCGAGTTGGTTCGCACGAGCAGGTCGACGAAGTCGGCGTAGGCGGCGTAGCTACCGAACGGCTCGTGCACGCCGCAGCGGGGGAAGGTGCGGGTGAAGATCTCGGTGCGAACGGAGTGCAATCCGCTGTCGCACCCGTCGAGGAAGGGCGAGTTCGCCGACAACGCCAGCAGCTGCGGCAGAGCTCCGCGCAGGTGATCGCAGACGGCGATCGCCCGATCCGCTCCCTGGACCCCCATGTGGACGTGCAGGCTCCAGGTGTTGTTGCGCTGCGCGACCCAGCGCAGCTCGTCGCGGAGCCGGGCGTAGTGCTCGGTGTCGATGATCCGCTGGTCCAGGTAGTTCGCCCAGGGGTGCGTGCCGGTCGCGGCCAGCGCCAGGCCCATCTCCTCGGCCAGGGAGAACAGCCGCGAGCGGTGCGCGAGCTGCATCTCGGCGGCGTGCGCGAAGGTCTCGCCCCGGCCTGAGCGGATCTCGATCTCGGTGTCGATCAGCTCGCCCGCGGCGGCGACGACCAGGAGCTCATCCTCCTGGCAGGCAGCGTAGAGGTCGGGAAAGCGGTGGACCAGCTCCAGGCTGGCCGGGTCGACAATCGCGAACTCCTCCTCGAGGCCGACCGTGAAGTCGGTGGAGGACTCGAACGCCTCCCGGGTGCGCTCCCGGTCGAGCGTAGGCGACGGGACTTCCGTGCCCATCTGCTCAGGTCAAGTAGAAGTAGAGCGCGTAGAGGAGGTCCACTGCCGGGCTCGAGGTGTGGACCGTGACCTCGGGGGGCACGTCGAGCAGCTGCTCGGAGTAGTTGAAGATGATCTTCACCCCGGCGTCGACGAGCCGGTCGGCGACCTCCTGGGCGGCGGAGGCGGGGACCGCGAGGACCCCGACGACGACATCCTCCTCGTCGACGACGCTCTCGAGCTCGTCGAAGGCGCGCACCGGAGAGCCGGCGAGCACCTTGCCGACCGCATCGGGGTCGACGTCGAAGATGGCGACGACCTGGAAGCCGTGGTCGGCGAAGATGTCCGAGCTGGCGATCGCCTGCCCCAGGTGCCCGGCGCCGAAGAGGGCGATGTTGTGCTGGCCCGAGGTGCGCAGGATCTTGCGGATCTCGGTCACGAGCGAGCTCACCCGGTAGCCGACGCCGCGCTTGCCGAACTTGCCGAAGCCCGAGAGGTCGCGGCGGATCTGGGTCGAGTTGATGTGCGTGTACTCGGCCAGCTCCTGGGAGGAGATCGTCTCCTTGCCCATCTTGCGGGCCTGGATCAACACCTGCAGGTAGCGCGAAAGGCGCGCGGCGACCCCGAGCGAGAGGCGCTCGGCATCGGCCGGGATCCGGTCTTCGATCGCCTCCGCTGTCCCCGCCGGACCGTTTGACGCCCCTTCGCTGCTCATCCGCGCAGAGTACCCGTCAGCCGCTCGCGGGCACAAGCGCGAGGCGCACACGCTCGGCGTCGAGCTCGAGCTCTGAGACCACGCGCCCGTCCACCTCGACCACCGGAATCCGCTCCAGGTGGCTGGCGAGCAGGGCGTCGTCGGACTCGATATCGATCTCGCGCAGCTCGAAGTCGGCGACCGCGTCGCGCATCGCCAGCAGCTGCTCGCGAGCCTCGTCGCAGAGGTGACAGCCGGGCCTTCCGTAGAGAACCACCCTCATGCGGTCGCGTCCCAGGCCAGATAGTCGGGGTAGGCCGCCGCCTCCACGTAGCGCGCGGCCGAGGCGATCATGGCGGCGTTGTCGGTGCACAGCTCGCGGGCGACCAGCTTCAGCCGCAGCCCCCGCCGCTCGCAGATCCGGGCCGCCGCCTGGCGCAGGCGCCCGTTGGCGGCGACGCCCCCGCCGAGCGCCACCGCGTTCCAATCACCAGCCTCGAGCGCGCGATCCAGCCGGGCGGCCAGCTGGCCGACGACGGCGTCCTGATAGCTGGCCGCGAGATCGGCGCTGCGGCGCTCGGCCTCGGCCTCGCCGAGGTCGCGAACCGCGTAAAGCAACGCCGTCTTGACGCCGCTGAAGCTGAAGTCGAGCCCGGGGTCGCGGCTCATCCCCCGCGGCAGCTCGAACGCCTCGGGATCTCCTCCTGCGGCGAGGCGCTCGATCTCGGGCCCGCCCGGGTAGCCGAGCCCGAGCAAGCGGGCGCCCTTGTCGAGGGCCTCGCCCGCGGCGTCGTCGAGGGTCTCGCCGAGCACCTCGAATCCCTCGCGCTCGCGCACCCCGGCGAGCAGGGTGTGCCCGCCGCTGGCGATCAGGCAGAGGAATGGCGGCTCCAGCGGATCGGGCTCGAGGTAGTTCGCGGCGACGTGCCCGTGCAGGTGGTTGACCCCCACCAACGGCTTGCGGATGGCCGCGGCGAGCGCCTTCGCGGTGCTCACCCCGACGAGCAGCGCCCCGATCAGCCCGGGACCCCGGGTCACCGCCATCTCATCGACCCCCTCCAGGTCGCAGTCGGCCTCGGCGAGGGCGGCGTCGACCACGGCGTTGACCAGCTCGAGGTGGTGTCGCGACGCAACCTCCGGGACGATGCCGCCGAAGCGCTCGTGCGCGGCGGCCTGCGACGAGATCACGTTCGAGCGCACCTCGCCCCGATCGACGACGGCTGCGCAAGTGTCGTCACAGGACGTTTCCAAAGCAAGGATGCGCACAGGGGTGGCTAGACGCCGACGGCAACCGGCTGCAGCCACATGATCAATGCGTCCTCGCCGTTGTCGTGGTAGTAGCGGCGGCGATGCCCCGCGGCGCGGAACCCGAAGCGCTCGTACATCGTGATCGCGCCTCGGTTCGAGGTGCGGACCTCAAGCGTGTAGCGGGCGTCGATGCCGGCATCGTCGAACAGGCGCTCGATCAGCTGGGTGGCGATGCCCGCGCGACGCTGGCGGGGATCGACGGCGACGTTCATCAGATGCCAGACGTCGGCGTAGCGCGAGCAGACCAGATACCCGATCAGGCCGCCGGCGTTCGACGCCGCCAGGCAGATGCCGGAGGGCTTGGAGAGTTCGAGCGCGAACATCGCCAGCGACCACGGCGTGTCGAAGGCGCGGCGCTCGATCGAGAGCACGGCGGGCAGGTCGCTGTAGGCCAGCGGGCGAAGCTCGATCGCCGCCGGATCCATCTCGGCCCAGTCGCCTCTAATGCTTTCCATCTCGGCGTTGTTGCTCACGCCAAAGCTCCGCATCCGGTGGTCTCAGATAAATCGGCTCCACCTCCTCCGGCCCCGAGAGCCCGGCGTCCCTGGCGAGATCGCAGATGTGCCTCGCCGAGATCCGGTGGCCCTCGTCGTCGTCGGCGAGAACCCTCGCGCCGGCGGATTCGAGCTGATGCCTGAATCGTACCGAGCCGTCCCCCCCCACAACCGGCTCGGAGCCGAGGCCGCCGACGCGGGCGGCGAGCTCTGAGGGGGAAGCCACGAAAGGCTCCCACAGCTCTGCGCCCGCGCCCCCATACAGCGCGGCGAAGACCTGGCCGCGGCGCGCGTCGATCACCGCCAGCCACGGCCCGTCCGGCTCGTCGAGGCCCGCAGCGATGCCCCGCGCCAGCACCCGCAGCGATCCCACAGCCGCGATCGGCTTTTCCAGCCCCTGGGCGAGGCCGCGGGCGGTGGCCACCCCGATCCGAAGCCCGGTGAACGATCCCGGGCCGACTCCCACCGCGATCGCCTCGACGGCGCCCCACCCGCCCGCCGCTGCGGCGGCCGACTCGACGGCTGCCAGCAGCTCACGGGCGTGGGCGGGCCGCTCGCCGGCGCCGGGATCGACCACCCGCTCGAACAGCACCAGGTCGCCACCGGTCGCCGCCACCGAGAGCCGAGGCGTGGCCGTGTCGAAGCCGACGATCGGGCCCGAAACGCTCACGCGACCACGACCTCGCGGGCGTCCCCGCCCGCGTGCCTGAGCTCGACGCGCGCGACGACGCGAACGTCCTCGATCGCGGCCGGGACGAAACCCTCCTCGAGGTCCCCCGGCCACTCGACGAAGGCGATCGACTCGCCGGTCAGATAGTCGTCGAGCAGCCCGGGGTCCTCGCTCTCGAGCCCCTGGAGGCGGTAGAGGTCGAGATGGGAGACGGGGCCGAGCGAGCCCGCGTAGCGCTGACCGATGGTGAAGGTCGGTGAGGTGACGGGGTCGGTGACCCCGAGCGCCCGGCAGGCGCCCCGGACCAGGGTCGTCTTGCCCGTCCCGAGCTCGCCGGCGACGAGGACGACATCCCCGGGTCGAAGGCCGGCGGCGAGGAGTGCGCCCACCGCCTCCGTCTCGGCGGGCCCCTCGGTGCGCTCGCTCAACCGAAGAGGCCGAGCTGGTCGGCCTCGGCCGCAGAGCCGGCGGGCTCTTCGCCGGCGCCGGCGTCAGGGCCCTCGCTCACAGGCACAGTGACCGGGGCCGGCGCGTTCTGCGAGAGGAGCTCGGGGAGCGTGCGGAAGTCCTGTCGAAGCACCTCGGCCAGCGAGGGAGTGCGAAGCGCGGCCGCGGGGTGAAACAGGGGCAGTAGGAACACCGACCGGCCTCCGAGCGTGTGCACCTGCGGGGCGCCGCGCACCTTGGTGATCCCGGTGGGGTTGCCCGTCAGCAGCTTCGTAGCGAAGTTCCCCAGGGTGGCGATCACCCGGGGCTGGATCAGCTCGACCTGGGTCTCGAGGTACGGGCGGCACGCTTCGAGCTCGGCCGGCTGGGGGTCACGGTTCCCGGGAGGACGAGACTTGAGCACGTTGGTGACGAAGACCTCGTCGCGGTTGATCCCGATCTCGCTCAGGAGCTGGGTCAGAAGCCCGCCGGCACGGCCGACGAATGGCAGCCCCTGGCGATCCTCTTCGGCGCCGGGAGCCTCGCCGACGAACATCAGGTCGGCGTCCGAGTTGCCGTTGCCGAAGACGACCTTGGTACGGGTCTCGTGGAGCGGACAGCGGGTGCACTGGGAGGCCTCGCGGTAGACCTCGACCAGGCGCTGACGCCGGGCGGCGACGTCATCCATCGGGTCCACTCGCCTTCGAGCGCGCCTGACGGGCCTGCTTGCGTCGCTGCTTGAAGGCGGCCTTTGTCCGCTTGTGCAGAGCGGAGTTGCGGGCCTCCTGCTGGCGAGCGGCCCCCGGCGACTTCACCAGCTTGAAGCTGGACGCCTGCGCCGAGTAGCAGCGCACCATCGCCCCACCGCATTCGCCGCAGGGCATGGACTCGGTGCCCGCCTCGACCAGCCCCTCGAACCGCGCGCCGCACTCCTCACATTCGAACTCGTAGATTGGCATCGGCGAATCCTCTCGATGGTATCTGCGTTGGCGGCCCGGCCAACTATCATCTGGGCACGGCCGCGACCTCATCCGAGGCGTGGACCGGCCGGAGACCCCGGCTAGTACTGCGAAGACGACTTGAAGCCGTCTGGTATCTCGTGAGGGAACTGGAACGGGATCTACCCGAAGCCGCCGGCACGCTCGCCGGGCCCCCGCCGCTGCCGCGCGTGGCGCTGATTGGCCGGGGCCGTCTCGGCGGCGCTCTCGCCCGGGCGGCGCAGGCAGCGGGCC
>JBKJZF010000187.1:0-5508 GCA_046715315.1 Solirubrobacterales bacterium
GGCCCGGCCTGGTGCCGAGCGAAAGCGCGGGCGCCGTGCCCAGGTCGACCGCCCGGGCGCCGGCCGCGAGCCACTCCCGATCGCGCTCCGAGCCGCTCGGGTCGTAGTAGAGATCGGCGCTGGCGACGGTGGCGGCGCGGACGTCGGCCGGCCCGGCCATCAGCGCCTCGGTGAGCGCCCGATCGGCGTCGACGGGCAGCTCGACGCCGAGCGCCGCGCTGGTCCCGTCGGCGCCGATCGCCGCGTCCGCGGCCAGCAGGTCTCCCGGCTCGAGGTCCGGCGCCAGGGCCCGGCAGGTGCCGATGCGGATCGCCCGGCGCACCCCGAGCGAGGCGAGCTCGGTGAGCACCACCGCGACGCTCGGCCCGCCGACGCCGGTCGCCTGGATCGTCAGCGCCCTGCCGTCCGCCGTCGCGCCGCTGTAGCCCCAGAGGCCGCGAGCGTGGTTCGCCATCCGGGGTGCCTCGAGCAGGTCCTGGGCGAGCGCGAGCGCGCGCCCAGGGTCGCCGGGAAGCAGGGCGTCAGCGGCGATCGGGGCACAGGGGCGGAGGTGATCGGTCATCGCTCAACTAAGCTTCCCAGCCTTGAACGACGGTCGCGAAGACCCCAGCGACCGCGGCGTCGGCGACGCCCTCCGGGAGGCGATCGAGCGCACCCTGCAGGCGACCGCCGGTTCGGCCGCGGGCAGCCGCGAGCGTGCGGCCGATCTGGTCGACGAGGTCGCGCGCCGGGGACGCGAGGCGCGCCACGGCATCACCCGGCGTGGCCAGGTTGCCGGCGCCGAGCTGGCGCGGCGTGGCCAGGACGCCGGCGCCGAGCTGGCGCGGCGGATCGAGCAGCTCGAGCGCCGGCTGGCGGAGGTCGAGGAGAGCCTGCGCCCCGAGACCGGGGCGGAGGACCGGCGCGGGGGAGAGGAACCGGGCCGCGGCCCAGAACCCAACTCTAAGGTTGAGGATTAGGTAATGGGTCGCCGGGTTGTGATCACCGGTGTCTCGAGCCAGTGGGGATCCGAGATCGCCCGGCGGCTCGAGGGCGACCCCGAGGTCTCCTATCTGGCCGGAATCGACAGCCGGCCGCCGACGACGGAGCTCGAGCGCACCGAGTTCATCGAGGCCGACATCCGCAACCCCGTGCTCTCGCGGATCCTGGCTTCGACCGAGGCCGACACCGTGGTTCACTGCGGCATCCTCTGGTATCCCGAGCCCGGCAAGCCGGCGCGGGTGCTGCACGACATCAACGTGATCGGCACGCTGCAGCTGCTCGCCGCCTGCGAGCGGACGGAGACGCTGCAGCGGGTGATCGTCCGCGGCTCGGCGGCCATCTACGGCTGCGAGGGAGCCTCCCCCTTCTTCTTCACCGAGGAGCTCGCCGGGCAGACGCCGCTGCGCACGCGCTTCCAGCGCGACATCTCCGAGCTCGAGGAGTACTTCTCCAACTTCGCCCGCCGCCACCCGGCGATCACCTGCTGCATGCTGCGCTACCAGCCCGAGATCGGCCCGGACCTCGAGACCCCGCTGGCGCGCTACCTGTCGCTGCCGGTGGTCCCGACCCAGCTCGGCTTCGACCCCCGCCTGCAGCTGATCCACGCCGACGACGCCACCGCGGCCCTGCTCGCCGCGATCCGAAACCCGGTGCGCGGCGCGGTCAACGTCGCGCCCAGCGGCGCGATCTCGCTCAGCCGCGCGCTGCGGCTGGCGCGCCGTCCGTCGCTGCCGATCCCGCACCCGCTGTTCGAGCCGGCGCTGACTCGGCTCGGGGATCGGCTCGGCACCGGCGCGCTTTACGGCGACGCGGTGCGCTTCCTGCGCTTCGGCCGCGGGGTCGACAACTCGCGCCTGATCGAGGACGTCGGCTTCGAGCCCGCATACGACGCCGAGGCGACGGTGCGCGAGTTCGCCGCCGCCCTGCGAGGGCGCAAGGTCGGCCCGTCCCTGCACCCCGGCACGCTGGTCGACCGCTTCGCCGGAGCATCGCGATGAGCCCGTCGGCGTTGCGCGCGGAAGCGCCTGAGGCGTTGGCGGACTTCCTCCGCCAGCTGCGCCTCGGGGTCGAGGGCGGGCTCGATCCGTTCAGCGCCGTCGAGACCGCGGCGACGGCGCTCCCCGAGCGCCTGCGGGGTGCGCTCGAGGTGCTCGCCCGCCGGGCCCGGGGCGAGTACGCCGAGGACGAGTGGGGCTTCGACTCAGACTACGCCGAGGCCGTCTATCCGGTGTTCGAGTTCCTCTACGACGTCTGGTGGAGGGTCGAGACGACCGGGGTGCGCAACGTCCCCGCCCACGGCCGCGCGCTGCTGGTGTCCAACCACGCGGGCTCGCTCTTCCCCTTCGACGCTTCGATGATCCTCGGCGCGATCATGAAGGAGCACCCGTTGCCCCGGTGGGCCAGGTTCATGGTCTTGGACTGGGCCTTCTCGCTGCCCTTCCTGTCGTCGTTCATGCGCCGGGTCGGCGGCGTGCCGGCAAGCCCCTTCAACGCGATGCGCCTGCTGCGCCAGGACGAGCTGGTGATGGTCTTCCCCGAGGGTGTCAAGGGGACCGGCAAGCCCTTCTCCGAGCGCTACAGACTGCAGCGGTTCGGGCGAGGCGGCTTCGTCGAGGTGGCCCTGCGGACCGGCTCGCCGATCATCCCGGTCGCGGTCGTCGGCTCCGAGGAGATCTACCCGAAGCTGGCCGAGAGCCGCACCCTCGCCCGCGCGGTCGGGGTGCCGTTCGTGCCGATCACACCCACCTTCCCCTGGCTCGGGGCGGCGGGGCTGATCCCGTTGCCCTCGCGCTGGCGGATCGAGTTCTGCGAGCCGATCGACCTCGGCGAGCATGGCCCCGACGCGGCCGAGGACCGGCGGGTCGTCTTCGACGTCTCCGAGCAGGTTCGCGAGACGATCCAGCAGAAGCTCTACGAGAACCTCGCCCATCGCCCCTCGACGTTCCTCTGACTGGATGGGTGGCCCCACACCCCCATAGACTCGCCCGATGGGCAGCGCGCTGGCCTTGCCGGGAGATCGGGTCGAAGGCCCGGCGATCCGCTCGCGCGCAGAGCTGCGCGAGCTCCTGGACCGGACGCTGCAGGCGGTGGACGCCGACGACTTCGCCGGCCCGGTGCTTCGCGGCGTCGGCCTCAGCGTTCGCTTCGAGATCCCGGATCTCGACCTGGTGCTCAACGTCGCGCCTAGCGATGATCCCGACCACCACCTTCGCTGGGAGTTCGCGGACGAGCGCAGCTTCGACCCCAAGCTCGAGCTGACGATGGACTCCGAGGTCGCCAACGCCTACCTGCAGGGTCGCGAGAGCCTGGCGATCGGGATCGCCCGCCGGCGCGTCCGCTTTGGCGGGGGGGCGAGCGCGGCGCTTCTGTACGTGCCCGCGCTGCGCCTGATCTGCGAGCACTACCGGCGGATCGTCAACGCCGCCCACCCGGAGCTAGCCGTCGCCGCAGGCCGTTGACTTCCCCGCGGAGCGGGCGCAGCAACCAGACCATGGCCGACGACGTCATCTCGCTCAGCGAAGCCGCTCGCATCTCCGGCGTCTCCCCCTCGACGCTGAAGCGCTGGGCCGAGGAGCGAGTCGTGCCGGTGGGCGGGGGCCGCTGGACCCGCGCCGCGGCCGCCCAGGCCCGCGTGGTTTCGAGGATGCGCGACCGGGGCCACTCCCTCGGCGAGCTTCGCCGCGCCGTCCGCGACGGCCGGCTCGCGTTCGGCTACATCGAGGACCTCCTGCCGGAGACCCACCGCGTCTACAGGCGGGCCGAGGCCGCGGAGCTGTCCGGGCTCGAGCAGGAGTTGATCGAGCGGATCATGTCTCTGCTCGGCACGCCCACGGCCCTCGAGGGAACGCTCAGCGAGGAGGACGCGACGGCGATGTCGCGGATCGCCGAGGTGCTGAAGGCGGGCTTCCCCCTGGTCGCGGTGCTGCAGCTGATCCGCGTCTACGCACAGTCGATTCGCAAGATCGCCGAGGCCGAGGTCCGGCTCTTCCACCTGTTCGTGCACGAGCCGCTGATCCGCCAGGGGGTGGACGCGCTCGAGATGGCCGAGGAGATGGAGGGGCTCGTCCGCGACCTGCTGCCGCTGACCTCGCCGCTGATGGAGTACGTGCACCAGCGCTATCTCCGCTTCTATCTGGAGCAGGATGTGGTCGGCCACATGGAGGCCGAGCTGGACCCGGGGGCGATGGGGCGGGTGCAGATGGCGTTCTGCTTCGTCGACCTCACCGGGTTCACGCGCTATACCGAGGAGGAGGGAGACGAGGAGGCGCTCGACCTGGTCGAGCGCTTCGTCGAGACCGTCGAGGCGACGCTGCCCAGCGAGGCCCTGATCGTGAAGACGATCGGCGACGAGGTGATGATCGTCTCGCCCGACCCCGAGACCCTGACCGAGTGGGCCGTCGGCTTCCTCGGCCTCTTCGCCGAGCGCCCGCAGCCGCGCGTCGGGCTGCACTACGGCAAGGCCGTGTACCGCGACGGCGACTACTTCGGCAGCGACGTCAACATGACCCATCGTGTGGTCGCCCGCGCGCTCGGCGGCGAGGTGATGGTGACCGCGGGGGTCGTCGACGAGATCGGCGGCTCTGACTACATCAGCTTCGACCCGATCGGCCGCGTCGACCTGAAGGGCCTGTTGGAGCCGGTCGAGCTGTTCGTCGCCAGGGCGCGCGAACCGGAGCCCTAGACAGGGCTGGCGATTGCCGGGTGACGCGCGGCGTAAGATCGCCGGCGTGGTGAGCAAGGGAGAGGCGCTTGCCGAGCTTGCCTCGGAGATGAGCGACACGGGCTTGGTGGAGCGCGGTGCGTCCGCCGTGGTGCTGATCTCCGGCGGGCCCGACTCGGCCTGCGCCGCGGGCGGGCTCGCCAGGGCGCTCGGCCCCGGGGAGGTCCATGCGCTGCACGTCAACTACGGGCTGCGCGATGCGGCCCGTGACGACGAGCGCGTCTGCCGTGAGCTCTGCGCCAAGCTGCGCATCGACCTCCACGTGGAGCGTCCGATCCTGGGTGAGTGCAACCTCCAGGCCGCGGCTCGCGAGGCCCGTTACTTGGCGGCCGAGCGCCTGCGAGCCCGAGCCGGGGCCGCCGCAGTGGTCACCGGGCACACCCGCACCGACCTGGCGGAGACCGTGCTGTACCGCCTCGCGGTCTCACCCGGCGCCCGCGGCCTGCTGGGCCTCGCGCCGCGCAGCGGCCGAGTGGTGCGCCCGCTGCTGGGCTTCGATCGAGCCCGCACGCGAGAGCTGGCGATCGCCGCCGGCCTGCCCTTCGCCGACGACGAGTCGAATGATGACCCGCGGTTCGCGCGCAACCGGCTCCGGGCCGAGGTCCTGCCCGTGCTGCGCGAGCTCAGCGCCGCCGCCGAGCGCAACATCGCCGAGACGCGCGCCGAGCTCGCCGAGGAGGGGACCTTGCTCGAGCGGGTCGTGCTCGAGGCGCTCGGCGAGATGGGTGCCCCCGCGGGCGCCGTCTCGGTGGGTGCCGCGGAGGTGGCCGAGCGCGAGCCGGCGCTGCGGCGGCTCTGCCTGCGAG
>JBKJZF010000188.1:0-2531 GCA_046715315.1 Solirubrobacterales bacterium
CCGGGCGGGGGGGGCGCCGCGCCGGTGGCGGGGTATCCCCGAGCCGCGGGTTTGGGGGGCGGCCCCACACATATAGCCGCCGCAACCCGGCGGCCGCCACTCCAGGCGGCGGTCCCACATCTGGTGCGGTAGCGCCTCGCCCTGGAAGATGTGGCCGCCCGTGAGCCCGATCCGCTCCTCGATGTCGGGCGGGCCGAGCACCTGCAGATGCTCGATGCACTCGCGGATATCGGGGGCGTGGACGGCGATCCCGTCGAGGATGGAGTCGGCGATCTCGCCTCGACGCGAATCCCAGTCGCCCTCGGCCAGCTCGTAGGGCGCGTACTGGGCGAAGACGCTCATCACATGGTGGCCCTCGGGTGCGACCGACGGGTCGTAGGCGCTCTGGAAGTAGAGCTCGGCGAAGCCGAAGCGGGGCTCGCCCCGGCGCGCGGCCTCGACCGCCTCCTGAGCGGCGTCGAGCCCGGGGGTGATTGCGACCATCGCCCGGTATGCGTCGACGTCGCCGGCGGCGGTGAACGACGGCGGCCGGCGCAGCGCGGCATTGAGCTTCATCACCGGCGAGGCGACCTCCCAGGCCTGGAGGCGGTCGCGATAGTCGGCGGGGACCTCGGCGCCGTCGAGCATCGCCAGGGTGCGCTTGGGGTCGGCGTTGGCGATCACCACCGGGGCGCTCAGGAAGTCGCCGTCGGCGGTCCGAACCCCCTCGCCAGGGACGATCTCGGCAACCGGCGTACCGGCCGCGATCGTCGCCCCGGCCTCGAGCGCCGCCTGGGCGATGGCGAACGAGACCCGTCCCATTCCGCCCTCGACATAGCCCCAGACCGATCCCAGCCCGAGCAGGTCCCCCTGGTGGTGCATGAGCTTGATCGAGGCGGTGCCCGGATCGCGCGGCCCGGCGAAGGTGCCGGTCACCCCCTGCCCGAAGAGCGCGTGCTTGAGGCGCTCGTCGTCGATGTAGCGGTCGAGCACGTCGGCGATCGAGTCCTCGAACAGGATCGAGATCAGTTCGGAGTCGCCGTCGAGAATGCGCTCGATTTCGGCCCGGCTGGGCGAGGGGGCCTGCCAGGTGTCCCCCGCGGCCCCCTTTCGAAGTGCCAGGCGCAGGCGCTCGAAGGTCGCTTCATAGGCCTCGAGCCCGCGGATGTCACGGTCGGAGAAGCCCTGCTCGCGCATGTGGGCGGCGGTGTGGGCCGGGTCGAGGAACTTGGCCAGGGAGCTGCCGTCTGGGAGCGGGCACCAGAGGTTGGGGTCGGCGGGGGTGACGCGATAGCCGTGGCGCTCCAGCTCGAGCTCGCGGATCACGACCTCGTCGAGCAGGCCGACGACGTACGCGCAGGGGCTGACGATGTAGGAGGGGGCATCCTCGAAGGGGCGTTCGAGCGTGCACGCTCCGCCCAGCCGCTGGTTGCGCTCGAGGACCAGCACCGACCGCCCCGAGCGCGCCACGTAGGCGGCTGCGGTGAGCCCGTTGTGCCCGCCGCCGACCACGATCGCGTCCCAGCGCCTTGACGCCAGCTCCGAGATCGGCGCCGGCATGCCGACCTCACCCATCACCGCCGCGACGTCCACCCGCTGGTCGCTCATCGCTGCTTCACCGTGGCTTTCGGGGGGCGGCCAAGCGCTCACCCTTTCATGCCTGGCGCCGCCCGGCCGGCTGAGCCGTGGTGCCGACCGTGAGCTCGCCCCGGCGAGCGACGAGGGTGATCGCTGCCGCGGTCAATCCCAGCAGGGCGGCCGCCAGCGCGAACGGCACCGCGTCGGCGGTCGCGTCGGCGAGGCTCCCCCCGCCCGAGCTGCCGGCGACCTGGCCTCCGGCCCAGGCCAGGTTGACGAGGCCGAAGGCGAACCACTGCCCGACGTTGATCCGCTCGGCGGCATCGGAGAGCATCGCCATCGCCGGCGTCCAGCAAAAGCCGAGGGTGAGCTCGGCGGCGGCGACCGTCAGGCCGAGGACGACGACCACGTGGGGGATCGGGAGGACGAGCGCGGTCAGGGCCGCCGACGCGAGCCCGATCCGGATCGGCCACAGCCGCCCGCGGCGGTCCGCCACCCTGCCGAACAACGGGCTCGCCGCGCCCTCGAGCAGCGCCGAGACCAGGAACACGGCGCCGACCACGACGCCGCTGGCGCCGAGCTCGTCGAGGCGAAGCGGCGCCAGCACGTTGATGATCCCCGAGAACAGCGCGGGCAGCATCACCAGCCAGAACCCCGCAACGACGGCCGGGACCCTGGCGGCGCGGCCCAGGCGCCTCCAGCCGGGGAAGGAGGTCGGAGCGGGCGCGGGGGTGCCCACCGTCAGCACGGCGAGCCCGGCCCCGAGGAGGGCGGCCGACGAGAACACCGGCTCCGGGCCGATCACCGTGGCGATCCCGCCGAGTACGGGGCCGAGCAGGATCCCGAAGACCGCCGCCGCGAGCGCCGAGCCGATCATCTCACCACGGCGATCCGGCGGCGAGGCCGAGACCAGCCAGGAGAAGGCGCCGACCCAGGAGAAGGCGCCGCCGACGCCCTGGGCGAACCGCGCCACG
>JBKJZF010000189.1:0-4854 GCA_046715315.1 Solirubrobacterales bacterium
TGTCGAAGTCGGTCCGCTGGCCGACGCGGGCGGTGTCGACGTTGTATGCGGCGCGCCGGATCGGCGAGAAGATCGAATCGATCGGGATCACGCCGATCGGCTGATCCTCCGACTTGTTCTCCTCGGCGGGCGAGTAGCCGCGGCCGCGGCCGATCGTCAGGTACATCTCGAGCTTGGTGCGCTTCTCGAGCGTCGCGATCGGGGCGCCCGGGTTGAGGATCTCGACGCCCGCGGGGAGGTCGATGTCCTTGGCCTTGACCTCGCCGGGGCCGGTGGCGACCAGCGGGGCCTCGACCTCGTCGGCGTCGGTGTGCATGCGCACGACGACGTCCTTGAGGTTGAGCACGATGTCGGTGACGTCCTCCTTGACGCCGGCGATCGTCGAGAACTCGTGGGCCACGCCCTCGATTCGCACGCTCTTGATCGCGGCACCACCCAGCGACGAGAGCAGCACGCGACGCAGGCTGTTGCCGAACGTGTAGCCGAAGCCCTTGTCGAGGGGCTCGATGGTGAACGTGCCCTTGGTGTCGGCGACGTCCTCCTTGCTGATCTTCGGGATCTGAAATTCGGGCAGGGTGGTCATTGATTCCTCTCGGTTGCGGGTGCTGTGGGTGCCGCCGGTCCCTACTTGGAGTAGAGCTCGACGATGAGCTGCTCCTGAACCGGCGCGGTGATCTCGTCGCGCTCGGGAAGGCGCAGCACCTTCGCCGTCAGGGCGTCATGGTCGGCCTGCAACCACGGCGGGACCGCCGCGGTCAACTCGGTGGCCTGGCGAACGACGTCGCCGACCGGTGAGTCGGGCTTGATCATGATCACGTCGTCGGGACGGACCTGGTAGCTCGGGATGTCCACCCGGCGACCGTTGATCAGCCAATGGCCATGTCCGATCAGTTGGCGGGCCTGGCGGCGGGAGGCCGCGAAGCCGAGCCGAACCAACACGTTGTCGAAGCGCCGTTCGAGCAGGCGCAGAAGATTGTCTCCGGTGATCCCGTCCTGGCGGGAGGCGTGCTGGTAATAGCTGCGGAACTGCTTCTCGAGCAGCTGGTAGTCGCGGCGCGCCTTCTGCTTCTCGCGGAGCTGGTTGCGTTATTCGGACGCGCGCACGCGGCCGGGGCCGTGCTCGCGGGGGGGATACGAGCGGCGCTCGACGCCGCACTTCTCGGTGAAGCAGCGCTCGCCCTTCAAGAACAGCTTCTGACCCTCGCGGCGGCACTGCTTGCACTGCGGGCCCGTCTCGCGCGCCATCAGATGAGCGCCTCCTTGGCCACGTGCGCCTGGGGGCGGACATGGCCGAGCAGGTCGAGGACGCAGGGAGCGACGTTTGCTGAAGGCAAACGAGCGACCGAGGACGACGACCGGCGATGCACCATGTCCGTCATCCGGGTGTATGTGGTCGGGGAGGCGTTCATCTCAGCCCCGCCGCCGCTTCTTCGGGCGGCAGCCGTTGTGGGCCTGCGGCGAGACGTCCTTGACGGTGGTGATCTGCAGCCCGGCCGCCTGCAGCGAGCGGATCGCCGTGTCGCGGCCGGAGCCGGCGCCCTTGGCGTGCACCTCGACCCGCTCGAGGCCGTGCTCCATGCCCTTGCGGGCGGCGGCGTCGGCGGTCACCTGGGCGGCGAAAGGCGTCGACTTGCGCGAGCCCTTGAAGCCGGCCGAGCCGGCGGACTCCCAGCAGACGACGTTGCCGTCGGTGTCGGTGATCGTCACGATCGTGTTGTTGAAGGAGGTCTTGATATGGGCGACCCCATAGGGGATGTTCTTCTTGACGCGGCGGGCACGGCCCTTGCCGCGCCCCTTCTTGAGCTGGGGCATCTAGATCGTCCTCACTTCGCCGTCGGCGCCTTGCGCTTGCCGGCGACGCTCATCCGCTTCGGGCCCTTGCGGCCGCGGGCGTTGGTCTTCGTGCGCTGGCCGCGCACGGGAAGCCCGCGCCGGTGGCGAACGCCGCGGTAGGCGCCGATCTCGGAGAGGCGCTTGATGTTCTGGGAGCGCTCGCGGCGCAGGTCGCCCTCGACCTCGCGCGACTCGACCGCCTCGCGCAGCTTCACCGCCTCGTCGTCAGTCAGGTCCTTGACGAAGGTGTTGGGATCCACCCCGGCCTCGGCGAGGATCTTCTGGGCGGTCGAGCGGCCGATCCCGTGCACGTAGGTGAGGCCGATCTCGATCCGCTTGTTCAGCGGAAGGTTGATTCCTGCGATGCGCGCCACTCAGCCCTGCCTTTGCTTGTGCCGTGGGTTCGAACAGATGATCAGCACCTTGCCGCGCCTCCGGATTACCCGGCAGCGCTCACACATCGGCTTTACGGACGTTCGAACCTTCATCGGCTCCCTCGCGGGGGTCGTATCCAATCATTTCATGAGAAAGCCCGCGAGCCCCATGAATCGGGCCCGTAGGCATACGGAAGGCCTTGCGGCCGACCGAGAAATATAGCAACGGGGCCTTCAAAGCTCGAGTGGGCGGGACCTCTGAGGCGCTTGCGGCCGTACTTGGGGCGGTGGCTCCAGAGCTGAGGAGGACGAGATGATTCGAGCGCGAGCGCGTGCGGTACGCGCGACGCTGGTCGCGGCGGCCGGACTGTTGATCGGAGCGGCGGCCGCGGCGGGTGCTGGCGGCCCGGTGATCCCGGGTGGAGCCTATGGCGGCAACGGCGTGACCGGGCCGAGTGGTCAACCCAGTGAGGCATACCGCTACGTCACGATCGACACCGACGATGGCGAGACGATCGTCGAGAAGATCGCGACCGACGGGGGAACGGTGGATTCATTGAAACGACTGAGCGGCTCCTGGACGCTGCCGGCGGTGACGATCTCGGGAGACGCCAGCGGACTCTCGGCGGATGGCGACACTCTCGTCCTGATCGGGCCGAACTACGGCTTGAGGGCGGACCGAACCAGCCTTCTGGTCCTCGACACACGGCGCCGGATTCAGAGAGGTGAGGAGCTCGCGCTGGATGGCCTGCTCAGCTTCGACGCGATCTCCCCCGACGGCCTTCGAGAAGTAGACACCGGAGCGCACGGCGTGGCTGAAGCGCTTCTCGAAGAACCTGTCACCGCCCGTGTTCACCTTTGCCAGCGTCCGCTCGCCGTCGACGCCGCGCTTGCTGATGCTGACCTTGCGGTGGGGCATGCAGTCGGACTACATGTCCGCCCGCCATCTCAGTCCTGATCATGCCAGGGAGTGAGGATCCGCGGGCCGTCCTCGGTCACCGCGACCGTGAACTCGAAGTGGGCAGCGAGCGAGCCATCGGTGGAATAGACGGCCCAGTTGTCCGAGCCGACCCGGACCTCGGGCCCGCCGAGGTTGACCATCGGCTCGATCGCCAGCACCATGCCCGGCTCGAGCTGCGGGCCGCGGCCAGGCTCGCCGAAGTTGGGGATCTGCGGGTCCTCGTGCATGTCGCGGCCGATCCCGTGGCCGACAAGCGTGCGGATGATCGAGAGGCCCTCGGCCTCGACCGTGCGCTGGATCGCGTGTGAGACATCGCCGAGGTGGTTGCCGGGGAGAGCCTCGGCGATCCCTGCGTGGAGCGAGGCGCGGGTCACGTCGAGCAGCTTGCGAGCCTCCTCGGACACCGGCCCTACGGGCACGGTCAGCGCGGCGTCGGCGACCCAGTCGTCCTTGGTCACGCCCACGTCGAGCGAGATCAGGTCGCCGCGACGCAGCGCGTAGGGGCCGGGAATCCCGTGCACGACCATCGAGTTGGGCGAGGCGCAGATGGAGCCCGGGAAGCCGCGGTAGCCCTTGAATGAGGCGACCGCGTCCTGCGAGGCGATGTAGCGGTCGGCCGCCTGGTCGAGCTCGTGGGTGGTCACTCCGGGGCGGCACTTCGAGCGCAGCATCTTCAGGCAGCGGGCCTGGATCGCGCCGGCGGCGGCCATGCGCTCGATCTGCTCTGGCGTCTTGACGATGATTCCGCTGCGGTACATCTGCTAGATCTGCTCCTCGAGGCGCAGAGTCGCCAGCATCGCACGAACGCGGTCGCCGACCTCGTCCGGAGAGAGCGTGCCGTCGACCCTCCGCAACAGCCCCTCGGCCTCGTAGCGGGCGATCAGCAGCTCCGTCTTCGAGTGGTACTGCTCGAGCCGGTGACGGATCACCTCCGGCTTGTCGTCGTCGCGGACGATCAGCCGGGAGCCACAGACGTCGCAGATGCCCTCGTTCTTCGGCGGGTCGAACTCGACGTGGAAGACATGGCCTTCCTTGACGCACGTGCGACGCCCGCCGAGGCGACGCACGACCTCGTCGTCGGGAACGTCGATCAGGATCGCCGCGGTCAGCTTGCGGGCGAGCTCCGCCATCTTCGCGTCGAGCTCGTCGGCCTGCACCGTCGTCCGCGGGAACCCGTCGAGGATGAAGCCGTCGGCGGCCTCCGGGCCGGCGATCCGCTCGGCGATCACCCCGACGATGACCTCGTCCGGCACCAGGTCGCCCCGGTCCATGAACTCCTTCGCCTGGCGCCCGAGCTCGGTCTGATCGCGGACCGCTGCGCGGAGGATGTCGCCGGTGGCGTAGTAGGGCAGATGGAAGTCGCTCTGGAGACGCTCGCCCTGGGTGCCCTTGCCGGAGCCGGGGGAGCCGAGAAGGACGAGGTTGAGCTCGGACATGAGGGCTGGGAGCCTAGAGATCCGTCATTTCTCCCGCTTGAAGCGGACGATCGCGTCGTCGAAAGAGGAGGCCGCGTAGACGGACTTGCCGTCCGCGCTGACGGCGACCGAGCGGGCTTGGTCGAGGCCGGCGGTCTCTTCGTCGCATTCGTTCTGGGCCGTGTCCTCGACGCAGCCCATGGGGGTGAGCGCCCCGGTCGCGCGGTATCGATAGAACCGGACGATCGCGTCGACGACAGAGGAGACGGCG
>JBKJZF010000190.1:0-3404 GCA_046715315.1 Solirubrobacterales bacterium
GACGAACTTCGTTCGCGAGCCCAGGGGGCCCTCGAGAGCTGCGGTGTCGATCTTTCCTCGCCCGAGACTGGACCGTCCGTGAGCGCGCGCTCGCCGACCACCGGTGAGGCGTTGTTCGATGTACCCGTCGCAGGCGAGGCGGAGGTGGAGGAGGCAATTGCCGCGACCGGGCGTGCCTTTCGTGAGTGGCGTGGCGTACCGGCGCCTGTCCGGGGAGCGTTCGTCAAGCGCCTGGGCGAGCTGCTGGGCGAACACAAGGCGGACGTCGCCGAGCTGGTCACGATCGAGGCGGGGAAGATCACCTCGGAGTCCCTCGGCGAGGTGCAGGAGGCCATCGATATCTGCGACTTCGCGGTCGGGTTGTCGCGCCAGCTGGACGGGCGCACGATGCCGTCGGAGCGCCCAGGCCACCGGTTGATGGAGACGTGGCACCCGCTGGGGGTGGTCGGCCTGATTACCGCGTTCAACTTCCCGGCGGCGGTGTGGTCCTGGAACGCCGCGGTCGCCTTGGTCTGCGGAGACACCATCGTGTGGAAGCCCTCGCCGATGACTCCTCTCACCTCGATGGCGTGCTCGGCCCTGCTGGATCGCGCCGCAGCGGAGTGCGGCGCGCCGGCAGATGTGCATAGGCTCGTGATAGCTGACGCTCGCGAGGGCCAGGCGCTGGTGGACAGCCCCGATGTCGCACTCGTGAGCGCGACTGGATCGGAGCGCATGGGAGCGGAGGTCGCGCCGCGCGTGGCGGCCCGCATGGGGCGAGTGTTGCTCGAGCTCGGCGGGAACAACGCCGCGGTCGTGGCACCCTCGGCCGATCTCGAGCTCGCCCGGCGGGGAATCGTCTTCGCCGCGGCGGGAACCGCCGGCCAGCGCTGCACGACCTTGCGTCGGGTGATCGCACACGACGACGTCGTCGACGAGCTCGTCGACGGGCTGCGCGACGTGTTCGGCCGACTCCCGATCGGCGACCCGAGTGCCTCCGGGACGTTGGTCGGTCCACTGATCAATGAGAGGGCGTACCAGGGGATGGCCGCGGCCCTCGAGGAGGCACAGTCCGACGGAGGCGAGCTGATCGTAGGCGGCGGCCGGCGTGCGGCTGCGGGCTTCCCGGATGCCTACTACGTCGAGCCCGCGATCGTCCGCATGCCCGCCCAGACAGAGCTGGTGCGTCGCGAGACGTTCGCCCCGATCCTCTACGTGATGACCTACCGGGACCTCAAGGACGCAATCGCGCTCCACAACGGTGTTCCCCAAGGACTGTCGTCCAGCATCTTCACCGGCGATCAACGCGAGGCCGAACGCTTCCTTTCCTCCGACGGCTCCGACTGCGGGATCGTCAACGTGAACATCGGGACCTCCGGCGCTGAGATCGGCGGCGCGTTCGGCGGCGAGAAGTCCACCGGAGGAGGCCGCGAGTCCGGCTCGGATGCCTGGCGCGCCTACATGCGCCGGGCGACCAACACCATCAACTACTCAGACGAGCTTCCGCTGGCCCAGGGTGTCGAGTTCGGGTGAGGTCCGTGCCGTCTTACTGACGCGCCGGGGATGAACGTCGGTTTGTGACGGCGACCGAGACACAGGAGCAAGCGCTCGAGCGCCACTTCCGCGAGCGCGTGGCTGCGCTCGGCGGCAGAGGCCCTCGCGACGTAGCCCTCGATCAGCCGGTCCGCGACGGCACCCGGCTGACCGCACGGATGGCCCTCGCATTGTTCGACGCGATGGTGGCGAGCAGGAATCTCGACCTGGCCGCGCGCTATCTGCGGAAGGAGGGGCCCGGCGTCTACACGATCGGATCCGCGGGCCACGAGTCGAACGCCGCGATCGCAGCGGCGCTCAGACCCACCGATCCAGCGCTCCTCCATTACCGATCGGGCGGGTTCTACTGCGCGCGAGCGCAGCAGGTGCCGGGCTCCACCCCACGGCGGGACATCCTCCTCGGCGTGGTCGCCGCCGCGGATGAGCCGATTTCCGGCGGGCGACACAAGGTGTTCGGCAACCACGCGCTCGCGGTGATCCCTCAGACCTCGACGATTGCGTCTCATCTGCCCCGTGCGATGGGGGTCGGGTTCGCGATCGAACGCGCGCAGCGGATCGGTGTCGACCCTGCGTGGCCGGCGGACGCGATCGCGGTCTGCTCATTCGGCGATGCTTCGCTCAACCACTCGACTGCCCTGGGTGCGTTGAACGCCGCTGAGTACACCGTGCACCAGGGGCTGCGGATGCCGGTGCTGTTCTGCTGCGAGGACAACGGGTTCGGCATTAGCGTCCGCACGCCTCGCGATTGGGTGAACGAAGCTTGGTCGAATCGGCCACATCTGCGCTATTTCAGCGCCGAGGGGACAGACATCGCGGGCGCCTATGACGCGGCTGTGGCGGCAGCCAAATACGTTCGCAGCTCGCGGCGCCCCGCGTTTCTGCACCTGCGGTGCGTTCGCTTCCTCGGCCATGCGGGCAGCGACGCCGAGATCGGTTATCGCAGCCGTGCCGAGATCGGCGAGGATCTTGAGCGCGATCCCCTCGTCCACGCCGCGCGCCTGCTCGCGGAGGCCGGGGTCGCCGAGCCCAGCGAGCTGCTCGCCAGGCACGACGCAGTTGCAGCGGACGTGCGGCGCCTGGCGGACGACGCCGCCAATCAACGGCGGCTGTCGAGCGCATCAGAGGTGATGGAGCCGATCGCTAGACGACGGCCGGAAACGGTCGCCTCGGAGGTGAGCCGGGCGGCGAGCCCGGACGCGAGGGCGAGCGGGTTCGGAGGGAGGCTTCCAGAAGAAGCAGGCCCGCTGACATTGGCCGAGTCGATCAACGCGACGTTGACCGATGCACTCGCAGCCCGGCCGGAGCTACTGGTGTTCGGCGAGGACGTCGGTCATAAGGGAGGCGTCTACGGCGTTACCCGTGGACTGCAGCGCCGCTTCGGCATCACTCGCGTGTTCGACACGCTTCTCGACGAACAGACGATCCTCGGTGTCGCGCTCGGTTGCGGCGTCTCCGGCCTGCTTCCGGTTCCCGAGATCCAGTACCTGGCATACCTGCACAATGCCGAGGATCAGCTTCGAGGCGAGGCCGCGACCTTGCCGTTCTTCTCGAATGGGCAATACCACAACCCGATGGTGTTGCGGATCGCCGGATACGGCTACCAAAAGGGCTTCGGCGGCCATTTCCACAACGACGACGCCGTGGCAGTCCTCCGAGACATCCCCGGGATCGTCGTGGCGTCTCCAGCACGACCGGACGACGCGGCGGCCGTGCTCCGCGCCTGCCTGGCAGCCGCGTCCGTTGACGGATCGACGTGCGTCTTTCTGGAGCCGATCGCGCTCTACCACACCCGTGATCTGCTCAGCCCGGGTGACGGTGGCTGGGTCGCGCCGTATACCCCGCCCGCCGAATGGCCGGCTTGTCACGCCCCC
>JBKJZF010000191.1:0-3648 GCA_046715315.1 Solirubrobacterales bacterium
TCGATCAAGCTCAAGAAGAAGCGCCGGCGCCGGTAGGCGCTACTCGCCCTCGTTCTTGAGCGGCACCTTCTCGAGTGACTCCGCGAGGAGCATCTCCTTGGTGAAGATGAGGTCGCCGCGGTTGTAGTCGGCCATCTCGTACTCGTGGCCCATCGTGATCGCGTCGAACGGGCATGCCACCTCGCAGTAGCCGCAGAAGATGCAGCGGGCGAGGTTGATCTCGTACACGGAGGCGTAGCGCTCGCCGGCCGAGACGCGGTCGGCCGGGTCGTTCTCGGCGGCGACCACGCGGATGCAGTCGGCCGGGCAGGCGGCCGCGCAGAGCGAGCAGCCGACGCACTTCTCGAGCCCGGTGTCCTCGAAGCGATGCAGCTTGTGGCGGCCGCGGAAGCGCGGGTACACCGGGGTCTTCTCCTCCGGGTACTGGATCGTCACCGGCCCCTCGATGAAGCGCCCCAGGGTCGTCTTCAGCCCGCGCAGCGTCTCCCCGAAGGCACGGTAGGCGCCCGCGGCGCCGCCCGGATCCGGCCCGCGCTGGACCTCGACGTACTCGTCGCCCTCTCCGAGGTAAGGGAACTCCTTGCTCATAGGACCGTCACCAGGACCGCGGTCACGAGCACGTTGACCGTGGCGAGGGGAAGCAGCACCTTCCAGCCGAGGCTCATCAGCTGGTCGTAGCGCAGGCGGGGGAGGGTGGCGCGCACCCAGAAGAAGACGAAGACGAGGGCGAGGATCTTGACCAGCATCCAGATCGGGTCGAGCCAGCCGGGCCCGGGGCCCATCCAGCCGCCGAGGAAGAAGGTCGCGGCGATGCCCGAGATCACGAACATCTCGATGTACTCGGCGAGCACGAACGAGCCGTAACGCATGCCGCCGTACTCGGTCTGGTAGCCGGCGACCAGCTCGGCGTCGGCCTCGGGCAGGTCGAAGGGGGCGCGGTTGGCCTCGGCGAAGCCGGCAACCATGAAGATCAGGAAGCCGAGGAACTGGGGGACGATGAACCAGATCTCGTCCTGCGCCTCGACGATCTGTGTCAGCGACAGCGTCCCGGCGATCATGATCGCGCCGAGCAGCGCCAGCGCCATCGAGATCTCGTAGGAGATCAGCTGCGCGGCCGAGCGCATCGCGCCGAGGAAGCTGTACTTCGAGCCCGAGGCCCACCCCCCCAGCAGCAGCCCGTAGAACGCGAACGAGCCGAAGGCGAAGAAGTAGAGGATCCCGATCGAGACATCGATCCCGTAGAAGCCGACGTCGCCCTTGACGTCGCCGAAGGGGAGGATCGCGAGCACCGTTATCCCCGAGAACACCACCAGCATCGGGCCCAGCGCGAACAGCAGCGGCAGCGCGTTCTGCGGCGTGTAGCCCTCCTTGCCGATCAGCTTGATCGCGTCGGCCAGCGGCTGCATCAGGCCCATCGGCCCGACCCGGTTGGGGCCGTAGCGCGCCTGGAAGCGGCCCAGCGCCTTGCGCTCGACCACCGTCAGCACCGGGACGATCGCGAAGACGACAGCGAAGATCACCAGCGACTTGATGATCATCACCCCAATCCCCTCGTAGAAGGTGACGTCTCCCAGCGGAAGCATCACTATCCGGCCACCTCCTCCGCTTCGCGTCCGGGGGTGGCCGGGTCCGGGACGACCCGCACCACCTCGATCGCATCCGCGCCGGTGAGGGCGTTGGCGTTGTCGGCGCTCGTTCCCTCGATCAGGAACGCGGCCCCCGGCCGCATCCGCTCGCGGATCGCGACCCGCGCCCGCACGCTGGCCCCGTTGGACCTGACATCCACTTCATCGCCCTGACCGAGCCCCATCCTCTCGGCGTCCGCCGGCGCCAGCTCCACCGTCTGCTTCGGCGCCAGGAACCTCAGCGCCGGACTGCGATCCGTCACCTCCGCGGCCCAAAGATCCCTGTAAGTCCCCAACCTCAGGCGCCCGTTGCTGGAGGCGTCGGGGTCCGGGGCCGGAGATGCTGGAGATACGGATGGCGCCCGCGCTGCGGCCGAGACGGTGTCGTCTCCGGAACCGGACCCCGGCGGCTCACCAAACCTCGCAGCCGCTTCCCTGTCCTGCCAGCGGATGCCGGTGCCGCCGATCTCGTCGGGAGTGAGCCCCGCGTAGAAGGGGACCTCGGAGGCGAGGGTTGCCAGCGCCTCGGTGGCGGAGTCGATGCCGGTCTCGTCGCCGAGGCGCGCGGCCAGCTCGGCGAGGACCTGCCAGCCGGGGCGGACCTGGCCGGGGTGGGGGATCGAGGGGCGCATCCGCTGCAGTCGTCCGTCGGGGTGGGTGACGGTGCCCTCCTTCTCCGCGTAGGACTCGGCCGGCAGGACGAGGTCGGCGTGCGCGGTCGACTCGTCGTCGAACATCGAGACGGCGACGACGAAGTCCGCGGCGGTCAGCCCCTCGGCCCAGGTGGGGCCTCCGGGGAAATCGCGGACGGGGTTGGCGTTGACGAGGAGGGCGGCATCAAGGTCGCCGGCGGCAAGCGCGTCGCGGGCGGAAGCAGAGGCCATGCCGGGTGTGGTCTCGGCGAGGCCCGGTCCGGCGGTGGGCAGGCAGCCGACCTCGCGCAGCCCGCGGGCGTTCGACCCATCCGGGACCTCGATCAATCCGGACCCGTCCTCACCCAGGTTCAGCGCCGCGGCGCAGGCCACGAGGGCGTCGAGCGCCCCGGTGCCGTCCGGCCCGTTTCCGAGCCGCTCGCCCCAGACGATCACCGTCGACCCCGGGCGCAGGGCTCCCGCGATCTCGCTCGCCGCCCCGGCGTAGGGGCCCGCCGCCGCCCCGGCGTCGGAGGCGAGGTCGGCCTGGAGCGCCCGGAGGAAGGCGGCCGCGTCGCCGGGCGCGTAGCGGGCAGTCTCCTCGGCCCCGCCGTCGTGCGCGGTCGGGCGCTGGGTGGCCACGGCGACGCGGGCCCGCGAACGCCGCCTCGCCTTGCGAATCCGCAGGTCGAGGATCGGCATCTGGTGAAGCGGGTCGGTGCCGACGACGAGGATCGACTCAGCCGCATCGATGTCGGCCAGACGCGCCGACAGCTCCGGGCGCGAGAGGTCGAGCAGGAGGCCGCGGTCGGTCGTGCCGGCCGTGCGCGAGTCGATGTTGGCGGAGCCGAGGGCGGCGCGGGTGATCCGCTGGGTCAGATAGCCCTCCTCGTTCGAGCTGGCGCCGCCGACTATCGCCGCCGCCCGCCCGCCGGCAGCGGCCAGGCCCTTCGCCGCGGCCTCGAGCGCCTGCTCCCAGGAGACCTCGGTGAGGGTGCCGCCCGCGCGGATCATCGGCGCCGTGATCCGCTCGGGCGCGGCGATCATCTGGAAGCCGAAGCGGCCCTTGTCGCAGAGCCAGCCGTCGTCGACCTCGGCGTTGTCGCGCGCCAGCACCCGCTGGACCGCCTCGTCGCGAACGGTGAAGCGGACGTTGCACTGGCTGGGGCAGAGGGTGCAGATCGAGCCGGCCTGCTCGATTTCCCACGGCCGCGCCCGGAAGCGGTAGGCCTCGGAGGTCAGCGCGCCGACTGGGCAGAGCTCGATGATGTTGCCGTGGAAGGGGGCGATGTAGGGGCGGTCGTCGAAGGTCCCGACGTAGGTCCGCGCCCCGCGCTCGAGCAGCTGGAGCTGCTCGTCCTCGGAGACCTCCTGGCTGAAGCGCACACAGC
>JBKJZF010000192.1:0-2607 GCA_046715315.1 Solirubrobacterales bacterium
GGTCGTCCGGCACGGCTCCCCACGCCGCCCGGTCGCAGACGTAGGCGGTGCCGGCCACTCCGACCTGCGCCGAGCCCGGGTCCAGGCCGGTGACGGCGTCGAGTCGAAGCGGGGTCAGCGTCAGCGAGCCGAGGGTGACGATCCGCTCTCCGAGCGCCGGCGGCGCCGTGCAGCGCTCGCCGACAGCGCTGACGGTGCCCAGGAGCACGCCCCCGGACTCGGTCTCCGGGTTGTGCATCTTGCCGCGCTCCGAGACGATCTCGATGATCCGGGCGGCCATCCGCTCGGTGTCGCCGTCGGCGCGCTCGCGGATATTGCGAAGCGATGTCGAGTCCAGGCAGAGGCGCTCGACCGCCACCTCGAACTCATACGGGCGGACGGGCCCCGACGGGTCCAGCCGCTCGGCCGGCTGCGGCAGCGCACCGGGTGGCTGCAGAACCCTGTCTGCGCCGAGCCTCTGCCCCATTTCGACCGTGGAGTCGAGCTTCATGAACGGTCGTTAGGTAACTTACACGCAGCGCTCTCCCCCTGTCAAGAGCCTCGACCCCGGGAGAGTGGAGTGGAGCATGGGGATCGCGATGCCAGTCGTCTGGACCGACCGCCACCGGCGCCACCAGCCGGGCGGCGAGATCTGGGTGGGCGTGCGCACACCAGGCACCGAGCTGCCCGAGCGCGCCGACCGCATCCGTGCGGCGCTGGCGGACGCGGGAGCCCGGATCGTCGACGCCGGAGAGCGCCCCGACTCCGAGCTGCTGGCGGTCCACGAGCCGGCGCTCGTCGACTATCTGGCGAGCGCCTGGGACGAGTGGGAGGCCGCCGGGCTGACCCGCGACCCCGGCCAGGATCGGGTCGTCCCCTACCTCTTCGCCCACCCCGGCCTGACCTCGGACCGCCCTGCCGCGGTGCCGGCGGCGATCAGCGCCCGCGCCGGCGACTTCGCCTACGACACGATGACGCTGATCCGGCCCCGCACCTGGGGGGCGGGCCGCGCCGCGGCCGCGGCCGCGCTGACGGCGGCCGACCTGGCCTCGGACACCGATGCGGCTGCCTATGCCTGCTGTCGCCCCCCGGGCCATCACGTCACCCGCGCGTGCTTCGGGGGCTCGTGCTATCTCAACAACTCCGCCCTGGCAGCCGCCCGCCTTCGCGACGCGCTCGAGGGCCCGGTGGCCGTGATCGACGTCGACGCCCACCACGGCAACGGCACCCAGGCGATCTTCTACGAGGACCCGGGGGTGCTCACCGGGTCGGTCCACGTCGACCCCGGGGCCGGCTGGTTTCCCCACTTCCTCGGCTTCGCCTCCGAGCGGGGCGCCGGCGACGGCGCCGGCGCCAACCGCAACCTGCCGCTGGCGCCGGGATCGGGCGATGGGCCGTGGCTGGAGGCGGTCGGCTCGCTGGCGGCCTGGGCGAGCGAGGAAGGGGCCCGGGCGCTGGTCGTGGCCCTCGGGGTAGACGCCGCCGCCGGCGACCCGGAGAGCCCGTTGCAGGTATCGGCCGACGGCTATCGGGCCGCGGCTCGCGCGCTCGGCGAGCTCGGCCTGCCGACCGTCGTGGTCCAGGAGGGCGGCTACGACCTGGAGACGATCGGCCAGCTGGTCGTCGCCGCGCTGCAGGGACTGGAGGAAGGCCTGGACCGCTAGGTGTCGCCCCGGGACAGCGCCCGGATCGCGTGCAGGTTGAACTCGGTCATCTCGACCAGATCGGCGACCGCCAGGCACTCGTCGGCGCTGTGCACGCCGTCGCTGTAGACGAAGGGATCGGTCTTGAAGACCGGCGCGAAGCCGTACGCCACGGTGCCGTGCGCCTGACGAACCCAGTGCGAGTCGGTGAACCCGGGCGAGACCAGCGGCAGCATCCCAGCCCCCGGCAGACGCTTGGCCACGTACTCCTCGCAGGCTCGGTACAGGGGCGTGTCGATCGGCGACTCGGTCCCCCCCTCGAGCGGCTCCAGGAGCTCGAGCTCGTAGCGGAGGTCCCCTCCGAGCGCGCGCTCGACGTGCGCGCGGATGTCGGCCTCGCTCTCGCCCGGCAGGGCACGGCAGTCGCAGATCACGTCGGCGTAGGGCGGGATCACGTTGCTGGGCTCGAACGTCCCCAGCCCCGTCGGAGTCACCGTCATCCGGGTCATCGCCGGGATCAGGTCGGAGAGCATCGGGTGCTGGGCGCGGGCCCAGGCGACGACCTCGTCGTCGTCGTTGCCCGGCGGGGCGCCGAGGCCCTGGAGGGCGCGCGCGATCGCCGGGATCAGGCGGGCCGGCGCCTCGTGGGCGCAAAGGCGGGTGACGGCGGTGGCGGCGTTCGAGACCGCGTTGTCGGCGCCCTCCGGAACCGAGGCGTGCCCGGCGCGGCCGTGGACCCGGATCCGCAGCGCGGTCACCTGCTTCTCGCCGATCGAGATGGTCACCACCCGGCGGCCGTCGGCGAGCTCGAGCAGCGTCCCGCCCCCCTCGTTGATCGCGAAGTCGCAGCGCAGGTCGGGGCGCTCACGAACCAGCCAGGACATGCCGACGTCGGCGGTGTTGCGCTCCTCGTCCGACTCGGCGATCAGGACCACATCGCCCGCCGGGCGCTCGCCGCTGCGCGCGCACGCGGCCAGCGCCACCG
>JBKJZF010000193.1:0-5968 GCA_046715315.1 Solirubrobacterales bacterium
TCGTCGGACTCGTCGTCTGTGTCGGAGTCCTGTTCCTCCTCGTCCTCCTCCTCCTGGTCCTCCGGCTCGGCCTCCATCGAGGCCTCGATCTCGGCCTCGATCTCGTCGCGGAGGTCGCTGTCGTCGGCTCCATCGGAGTCGGCCTCGAGGTCGTGACGGCGGATGAAGTCGCGCAGCTCGGACGCCGAGAGGTCGAGTTGATGGGCGATCCAGGCATGGGTTCGCCCCTCGCGCACCCAGGCGCGGATCTGATTGAGCTGTGAACGCAGTGGTTTGCGGGCCATTCGTCGGGCGGCGATACTAATGCACGCGTTGGCGCCGCCCACCGCCCGTCGCGCGCCTCTTCAAGGAAGCCGAGTAGGTAGCTGCGACGCGACCTCGCCTAGCTCATCAGCCAGGCGAGGGTCTCGAACATGACGAGGGTCACGGTCACGACCGTCAGCGTCAGCGTCGACAGCAGGGTGCCGAAGGCAACCTTGCCCCGCTGCTCGGTGCGGACGATGCGTCGCGCCCGCGAGCGGTTGGCCGCGCGCTGACGCAGCTGCTGGCGCCTGCGGCGCTCGAGCGCGGCTTCCTGCTCGAAGGCCATCTCGTAGTCCGAGAGGCTCTGGCGCATTCTCATGGTCGTCGAACCGTTCCCCATTGGATCAGGGCGCCGAGCGATTGGGCGGTGCTGGGCGCGGCCACAAAACTAGCAGACGCTCATATCAGAGCAAGCCCGTACTCACAATAATGCCTTTCGGCACTATTGCCCGGCTCGGCTCATGGCGGGCACGCTGTCCACAGCCCGCGCCCGGCGTCGCCGGCCTGCTGTTGCAGCCGGGCGAACAGCTGCGCGTGACCGGTGTTGGGCGGGATCGCGAGCGTGCGGGCGTAGCCACGGCGAACCAGCTCCGCGTTGACGAACAGCGGCCCAAGGTGCACGTAGGCGAGCAGGCGCCCGTAGCGATCACGGCGCTCGTCGTCGAAGCTGAGGCGCACCGTCCTGCCCTCGACCAGACCCTGGTTGAAGCGGCTCGCTCGCTTGCCGAAGCACTCGACGGGCTCCCCCGGGGCGACGGACTCGGGGGTGTCGACGCCGATGTAGCGCACGTCCTCGGTCTCGCCCTCGAGTGAGACCTCGACCGTGTCCCCGTCGATGACGCGGGTGACGGTGACGCCGACGCCCGAGCCGGCCTCGGCGGGATCCTGATCCCCCTCGCAGCCCGCCAGAGCGACGATGGCGATCGCCAGGACGATGAGCTTGGCCATGCCCGGGCGAACCCCGGAGCCGCGCCGCGCGCCCCCGGCAGTCGCTAGGGGATGCGGGAGACGTTGGAGAGCAGCAGCTCCTTGATCTGCTCGATGACCTCCACCGCCTCGTTCCACTCGCGCTGCCAGACGTTGCGCCCGTAGATCACGCCCGAGCCGCCCGCCTCCATGATCAGGCGGGTCTGGGCGAGCAGCTGCTCGTCGTCGATCTTCGACCCGCCCGAGAGGACCACCAGCGAGCGGCCGGCCGACTCGACGACCTGGCGCACCGCCTCCTCCTGGGAGACCTGCAGCTCGTTGTAGGGCGCGGGGGCGTCCTTGTCCTTTTCCGGGTCGAGCTTCGGCATGTTGAGCTTGACCACGTCGGCGCCCATCTCCATCGCCATCCGGGCGGCGTAGTCGATCGCGTAGAAGGAGTTCTGGCCACCCTTGGCAACGACCGCCGAGCCTCGCGGATAGGCCCAGACGACCAGCGGCATCCCGAAGCGGTCGCAGTCTGAGCGCACGGTCTGGAGCTGGCGCAGGTCCTGGTCCTGGCGCGGGGAGCCGACGTAGAGGGTGTAGCCGACGGCGTCGGCGCCGAGGCGCACCGCGTCCTCGACCGAGGCGTTGGTGGTCGAGAACGCTTCCTCGGAGGGGGGGAGGTCGGTCTTGCCGTTGACCTTCAGCAGCAGCGGCACCTGGCCCGCGTAGTCCGGGTAGTACTTGCTCGCCAGCCCGATCTGGCAGGCGATCGCCGAGTAGCCGGCCTCGGCGGCGAGGCGGAACTGGTACTCGGGGTCCTTCGAGGCGGGGTTCGGGAAGAAGTCGCGGGGGCCGTGCTCGATGCCCTGGTCGATCGGCAGCAGCAACAGCGTGCCCTTGCCGGGGCCGAACTCGAACAGCAGGCGGCGCAGGCGGGTGCGCTTGCCCGGCGAGAGGGTGGCGAGTAGGGACTTCTGTTGGGTGGCGGCGTTGATCTCCATGGGCCGCAGGTTAGCTGCCCGCGAGCGCGGGTAGCATCGGGCTCGCCCGCAAGCTCCCGAGGCCCTGCCGTGCTCGAACACAACTTCACCGGGCCCGCCTTCACGATCGGCGTGGAGGAGGAGCTGATGATCCTCGACGCGGAGACCCTCGACCTCGCGCAGGAGATCGAGACGATCCTCGCGGACGTCCCCGACGACCTCGACGGCTACGTCAAGCCCGAGCTGATGCAGTCCGTCCTCGAGGTCGCGACCACTGCCTGCCCGGATGTCTCGACGGCGGCGAAGCAACTGGTCGGGCTGCGGCGCCAGGTCGGCGCGATCGCCGAGGCGCGAGGGCTCGCGATCGGCGCCGCCGGCACCCACCCGTTGGCCCTCTGGGAGAAGCAGCTGATCGTCGACCGCCCGCGCTATCGCGAGCTGGCGGCCGAGCTTGCCTACATCGCTCGGCGCGAGCTCATCTTCGGGACCCACGTCCACGTCGGGATCGAGGGAGCCGACCGGGCGATCTACGTCGCCGACGGCATCCGCCGCTACATCCCCCTGATGCTGTCGCTGTCGGTGAACTCGCCCTTCTGGCGAGGCAAGCCGACGGGGATGATGTCGGCCCGAACGCCGATCTTCAGGGCCTTCCCCCGGGTCGGCGTCCCGCCCCACTACGGCAACTGGGAGAGCTACTCCCACCGCGTCGAGACGATGATGCGCGCCGGCGCGATCGAGGACTACACCTACCTCTGGTGGGACGTCCGCCCGCACCCGACGCTGGGCACCGTCGAGATCCGCGTCTTCGACCAGCAGACGCGGCTCGAGCACACGGTCTCGCTGGCGGCGCTGGCCGTCTGTCTCGCCCACCGGCTCTGCGCCCTCTACGACGACGAGGAGCCGCTGGTCGAGCAGCCGACGGAGCTGATCGACGACACCAAGGTGCGGGCGGCCCTGCGAGGCATGGATGGAGAGCTGGTCGACTTCCGCACGGGCCGGCAGATCGCCGCGACGCTGATGGCCGAGCGGCTGCTGGACGAGCTCGCCGAGCACGCCGACGAGCTCGGCTGCCGCGCCGAGCTCGACGGGGTGCGCGACCTGCTCGAGCACGGCACCGGGGCGCGGCGGCAGCTGGAGATGCGCGACCGCAACCGCGACATGCGCGGGCTGGTGCGCGAGATCGTCGAGAAGTCCCGGGTCTGATCAGGCGGTCGGGGCCGCGCGCGCCGTATGCTCGCCGCGTGGAGTCGTCGCCTCCGGAGCTGAGCGTCGTTTGCAAGAAGTGCGGCTCGGAAGTGAGCCCGTACGTCACCGAGTGTCCCTACTGCGGCACCCGGCTGCGAAAGCGCGCGCCGAAGCTCGAGCGCCACGACGGCGAGCTCACCGCCCGCGAGGGACTCCGAGACCGCCGCCGTCGCCGCGTCGCCGAGCGGCGCACGGCCCCCACTCGACGCTCTTTGACGGCGGACAGGCCCTACGCCACGGCTGCCGCGATCGCCGCGCCGGCGCTGCTGTTGATCGTGCAGCGGGCGGCGAACCTCTCGCTGCTCGACGTCGGCGCCATCATCGGCCCGGTCGGCGACGAGTGGTGGCGCTACTTCGCCGCCCCATTCGTCTACGACGATCTCGGCTACCTGTTCGTCATCGGGCTTGCCCTCGCGATCTTCCTGCCCACCGTCGAGCGCCGGCTGGGCCTGGTTCCCACCCTGCTGCTGGTCGTCGCCTGCGGGTCGCTGGGCGCGCTGGCGACGGTGGGGATGGAGACGGCCCTCGGCGACGGCATCCCGATTGCCGCCGGCGGGAACGGGATCGCGCTGGGCGTGCTCGGCGCCTGGCTCGCGCTTCGCGACGCCGAGCGCCGCCAGGACCCCACCGACTCCTACGATCAGGTCGCCATCGCGGTGGCCGCCGCGGTGCTGCTGCTGTTGCCGCTGGTCGAGGACCTCGCCTCGCCCTGGGCCGGGCTGGCCGGCGGCCTCGTCGGCCTCGCCTGCGGGCTTGCCGCGGCGCTGGGCAGGGGAGGGGCGCCGGCGCGATGAGCAAGTTCACGGCGCTCGACGACGACCTTCACGCCTACCTGGTCGACCACGGCGCGCGCCAGGACTCAGAGCTTCGCCGGGTGCAGGCCGAGACCGAGGCGATGGGCGAGATCTCGGTGATGCAGATCGCCCCCGACCAGGGCGCCTTGATGACGCTGCTGGCGCGGGTGATCGGCGCCCGCGAGGCGATCGAGCTGGGCACCTTCACCGGCTACTCCGCGATCTGCATCGCCCGCGGCCTCGAGCCCGGCGGCCGGCTGATCTGCTGCGAGCTGAGCGAGGACTACGCGGAGATCGCGGCGCGAAACTTCGAGGCGGCCGGAGTCGCCGACCGGATCGAGATCCGGATCGGCCCGGCGCTGCAGACGCTGCGCTCGCTGCCGGAGCGCGAGCCTTTCGACCTCGCCTTCATCGACGCCGACAAGACCGGCTGCCCCGACTACTACGAGGAGTGCCTGGCGCGAATGCGCCCGGGCGGCCTGATCCTCGTCGACAACGTGCTCGGCGCCGGCCGCGTGCTCGACCCGGAGGGGGTCGATTCCGAGTCGGCCGCATCGGTGGCGGCGATCATCGAGTTGAACCAGCGGATCCGCGACGACGAGCGCGTCGACGTCGCCATGGTCGGCATCGCCGACGGCCTCACGCTCGCCCGCAAGCGCTAGATGTGAGGCGATGGACGTCGGCGAGGTCCTCGAGCTGCAGCGCCGCGGCCTCGATGCCTGGATCCGGGCGATGGCGCACGGCTCGGCCGGCGGTCACGTCGCCGAGTTCGACGGTGTCGTCGGCGCCGTGATCCCGGCATGTCCCGAGCGCTCGCTGGTCAACTGCGTGGTCTGGCGCGACGCCGATGCCCTCGGCGCGGCCCTGGACGGGCTGGCCGACGCCTACCGCTCCGCCGGGGTGAACGCCTGGACCGTCTGGGTGCCCGACAACGAGCGTGGCGCGATCTCGTTGCTGGAGGCCGCGGGCCACCGCTTCGACGGCGAGCCCGCCGCCATGTACCTGGAGCTGGACGATCTCGCCGATCCGCAGCCCGGAGACCTCGACTGGGACGCCGAGGCCTCCCCGGCGGAGGTGGGGCGCCTCAACGACAGCGCCTACGGCTTCGCCGCGGGCGAGGGTCCCGGGGCCGCGATCGGCCCGGGGCCGGACGGGGTCCCTACCCGCTTCTACCGCGCCCGCGTCGAGGGCCGGACGGTGAGCGGGCTGGAGACGATCGACGCCGGATCGGACTGCGTGGTGACGATGGTCGCGACGCTCGAGCAGTTCCGCGGGCGCGGGCTCGCCGACAGGCTGCTGTCGGTGGCGCTGGCGGACGCGCGCGAGCGCGGCATGCGGACCTCGACCCTGCAGTCGAGCATGCTCGGGCGCGGGGTCTACGAGCGGCTCGGCTACCGCGTCGCCTGCCGCCTGCAGCTGTACGAGCGGCGTCAATAGGGTGCGGACCATGGGTGACCGCTACACCGAGGCCGAGCTCGATGTGGCGATCGAGGCGCTGACCGAGCCCGACCGCTTCCGCCAGGCGGAGTCGGTGGTCGCCGACGCGGCGCCGCAGCTGCACCGGGTCCTGGCGCAGGCGCTGGAGGCCGGCGGCTGGTTCGAGGAGGCCCACGAGGCCGAGGTCCGCAAGGCCTCGGAGTTGGAGCCCGGCGAGCGAGTGGCCGCGATGCGCACGCTGCTCGCCGAGGAGGCCAGAATGGGGATGATGGTCGGCGTCGCGGTGGGCTGGGCGCT
>JBKJZF010000194.1:0-11197 GCA_046715315.1 Solirubrobacterales bacterium
GCACCCGCCTCCGCACCGGTCGCTGCGCCCCCGTCCGCTTCGCCGCCTGCGCCCCCGGCCGCGCCGCCGCCACCACCAACCCCGGCGTCCTACGCGCCGCCCTCGCAGCCACAGCCCAGTCCGGGCACGGGGCCCGCGCGGGAGTTCGGGTTCGAGCACTGACCAACCGAGAGGAGCACCAAGTGCAGCCAAGTCCATCGAAGCAGCCCGCCCGTCTCAGCCGAGCCGTGGTGGCGATCGTCTGGATGGCCGCCGCCGGCGCGGCGATCACGCTCTTGCTGGTCGCCGCCGGCACCGCCGACGGCGGCGTCTATCGCGCCGCCCAGTGCAACCCGGGACTCGGCGCCGGCCACGGCGACCTCGACTTCGAGCGCAACTCCGACCACTACGTCGGCGACGCCGCCTGCCAGGAGGGCCGCGGCCTCTCGATCCGCCACGCCGCCGATCGCTCGGGGTCTGGCCGCTGGGGCGCCTGGGCGCTCAGGGCCCCCACCGGAGCGTCGCTGCAGCGCGTAAGCGCCAAGGTCAGCGGGGGCGGCGCGGGCGGACACGTCCCGGAGCTTCTGGTCGGCTTCCCGGGGTCGGACCCGGCGCCGTTCGGCCAGGCGCTCGGCCGCGCCCACGCGGCCCGCTGGCGCGGCGAGGGCGCCGACAGCTTCCAGGCCCGGCTGCGCTGCGATCGCGCCTCGGGTTGTGGGGCCGGCGCGGCCGCCAAGCTGAGGATTCGCCGGCTGGCCCTGCGGCTGCTCGACGAGCAGGCGCCGACGGCCGAGCTCGACGGTCAGCTCGTCGCGAATCGCACCCAGCGGGGCAGCCGCGCCCTGGCGGTGATCGCCACCGACGCCGGCGGCGGCGTCCGCCGGGTCTTCCTCCACGTCAACGGCGCGCCGGTCGCCGCGCGCAAGCTCGACTGCGAGCTCACCAGAGGCATCGCCACGCGCCTGCGGCCCTGCCCGGCGAGCGCCGAGGCGAGCTTCGAGCTCGACACCGAGGGGTCGCCCTTCCGCCAGGGCCCGAACCAGGTCCGCGCCTGCGTGCTCGACTACGCCACCTCCAACGACCGCAACCGCGACTGCGTCTCGCGGCGGGTCCGCGTTGACAACGCCTGTCCGATCGACGCGACAGCCGAGGCGGGCCACCTGGAGACCCGGATCGCCGGCGCCGGAGACGACGGCTCGATCGTCCACGGCGAGTCGGCGCAGCTGGTGGGCCACCTGCTCGACGGCTCGGGCGCGGGGATCGAGGGAGCCGATGTCTGCGTCGCCACCCGCGCCGACCTCCACGGCGCCCCCGAGCGCGTGATCGCGACCCCGCAGACCGGCGCCGGCGGGCGCTTCGAGGTTCGCCTGGCCCCGGGGCCCAGCCGCGAGGTCCGCGTCGCGCACTGGGCCGGCTCCGAGCGGGTCGCCGAGAGCTACCTGCGCCTCGGAGTCCGGGCGCGACCGCGCCTGCGCCTCGACCCCCGGGGCACCCTCCGCAACGGCGATCGCGTCCGCTTCACCGTGCGCCTGCACGGGCCGGCGGCCGAGGGGCGCCGCGCCCACATCAAGGTCCGCGCCGATGGCCGCTGGCTGAAGCTCCGCACCGGCACCACCGACCGCTCCGGTCGCTGGCGCTCGGCCTACCGCTTCCGGGCCACCACCGGCGCCCGCACGTACCACTTCCGGGCCGTGGTCCCGCGCCAGCCCGGCTACCCCTTCGAGGGGGGCCGCTCCGAGGTCCGCGAGGCGAGGGTGGCCCCCTAGGCCCAGCTCAGGAGGACTCGCGCTTGGCCTGGATGTCGGCGAGCTGCTCGTCGACCCAGACCCCTGGGTCGCGCTCGCGGACGATCTCGCGCAGCCGCGTGGCGCGCACCGAGCGCTCCTCCGCGGACATCGTCAGCGCCCGGTGGATGGCGTCGGCCTGCTCCTGGATGTCGAAGGGATTGACGGTCAGCGTGCAGTCGCCAAGCTCCTCGTGGGCGCCGGTGTTCTCGGAGAGCATCACCACCCCGTCGCGGGTGTTCACCGCCGGCGCCTCCTTGGCGACCAGGTTCATGCCGTCGAACAGGGCGTTGACGATCAGCAGGTCGAAGTGCTTGTAGCGGGCGACCGCCTCCGGGAAGTTCTCGTAGATCCGCAGGTCGATCGGCATCCAGTCGGTGGTGCCGTGGCGGTGGTTGACGACCGCGACCAGCGCCTCGATCCGCTCCAGGTACTCCTGGTATTCGGGCACGTCCTGGCGCGAGGGCTGCAGGTGGGCGATGAAGGTCACCCGCTCGCGGAACTCCGGGTGCTGCTGGAGGAAGGTGTCGAAGGCGGTGAAGCCGCGGAGGACGTTCTTCGAGAGGTCGGCCCTGTCCACCCGCAGGATCAGGTGGTCGCGGCGGCGCTCGAGCAGCTGCCCCTCGTAGGCGCGGACATCGTCGGAGGCCGCCACCCGCTCGAGGCGCTTGGCGTCGATCGCCAGCGGGTACGCACGGACCCAGGTCTCGCGGCCGGAGTGGACCACGGCGCCGCGCTCGAAGTCGACCTCGAGCTCCATCAGCTCGCTGCAGCAGTGGAGGAAGTTGCGGCCATAGGCGGTGGTGTGAAAGCCGATGATGTCGTTGGCCAGCACCCCCCGGAAAAGCTCCTCCCGCATGCGGCCGGGGAGGATCCGCCAGCTGTCGGGCTGGGTCCAGGGGATGTGGACGAAGTGGTGGAGGAAGGCGTCCGGCCGGGCTTCCCTGATCCTCGCCGGGCAGGTGTAGAGGTGGTAGTCGTGGAGCATGACCACCGGCTCCGGGCGGCCGTCGATGGCAGCCAGCACCGCGTCGGCGATGTCCTCGTTGACGACCCGATAGCCGAGGTCCCAGGCGTCGGCCTCCTGCTGGCGGATGTCGGGAGCGTTGGAGAGGTCCCAGAGGTAGTGCTGGATGAACCACAGGATCGGATTCGCGATCACGTTGTAGAAGCGGTCGTAGGCCTCGGCTTCGGACTCGACCAGCAGCACCTCGTAGGTGACGCCCTCGACCTCCACCGTGGTCGGGCGCCCATCGGCCTCCCGGGTCACCACCAGGTCCTCGTCGGTCATCGCCGAAGCGATCCACAGCGCCTGGCGATGCGAGACCAGGCCCTGGAGAGCGGTGACCAGGCCGCCACCACCGCGGCGCACAATCCGCCTGCCCGACTCGTCCAACTCGAACTGCGCCGGACCCCGGTTGGAGACGATCGTCAGCGGCTGCTGCTCTCCCACCATCGACTTGGAGACTAGAAGACGGGTTCGGGCGGGGCGGCCGGTCAGCCGTCGAGGCCGCCGAAGAGCCGCAGCCAGTCGCGCAGCAGGCGCGGGGTGAGGAAGTGCTCGCGGGCGTGCTCCTTGCCCGCCTTGCCGATCCGCTTCGCCAGCTCCGGGTCGCGAAGCACCTCGATCGTCCGTTGCGCCGCCTCCTCCGGGGAGGAGACGAGGTAGCCCGAGACGCCGTCGGAGATCTGCAGCGGGATCCCGCCGACGTTGCCGGCGATCGTCGGCCGGCCCTTCCACAGGGCCTCGGTCACGGTCAGGCCGAAGCCCTCGCGGATCGACTTCTGCATGCAGACGTCGGCCTGCGACTGGAAGGCGTTGACCTCGATCGCGCCGACGTTGTTGAGGTTGTTGAGGATCTTGATGTCGGGGTCACCGTCGGCATGGCGATAGGTGCTGTGAAAGAACTCCCAGCCCTCCGGGTCGTCGGTCGCCATCGAGCCGACCAGCGCCAGCTGCACCTCCGGGATCTCCTCCTTGCCCAGGCGATAGGCGTCGATCACGCCGATCGGGTCCTTCCACGGGTCGAACCGCGAGACCTGGCAGATCAACGGGCGCTCGATGTCGATCCCGAACTGATCGCAGACGAAGCCGGCGTCGTCGGGCGCGAGCGCCATGTTCTTCGGCGACAGCGGGTCGATCGCGGGCGGCACGATGTTGACCCGCGGGCCGTTCATCTCCTCCGGCACGTATTGCTGCATGTGCCAGACGCTCGCGTCGTAGTCGCGGATCAGGGGGAGCAGGCGATCGATCGTCGAGGGGTTCGGGGTCGAGAGGTCGATGTGGCAGCGCCAGATCCAGTGCTTGGCGCGCTCGAGCGCGTTCGCCCGCAGGCCGGCGGGCTGGGGGTCGTGGATGATGATCACGTCCCAGTCGCCGTCGAGGCTCTGGGCGTTCATCAGGTTGTAGGCCTCGAACACCTCCCACTGCTCGTCCGAGATCGAATGCTCGTCGCCCTGGAGCGAGTTGTGCATCAGCTTGGTGACGTTGAAGAACTCCTCGCGCCCGAGGATCACCTGCCAGTGGACGTCGAGTCCGACATCCGCCATCAGCGGAACCAGCGTGTAGAGGATCTCCGAGACCCCGCCGCCGAACGCCGTGGCGCTGACGTGCAGGATGCGCTTGCCCGCCAGGGGCTCCGCCAGCTCGCGGATCTCGTCGACGAGGCCCCGGCCGCAGATGTGTGTGTAGTCGGCCAGCGAGCGCTGGCCGAGGGCGACTTCCTGAAGCACGCGCGGCAGGCTACAGAGCGCCTGCGGCGGGCGGCTGGGACCGTGTGGCTAAAGCGAGGCTTCGAGCAGTCGACCGATGCCACGGTCGACAAGCTCGAGGATCTGCGAGTGCAGGCCGAGGTTCGCCGAGGCGACACACGACATCTGGAAGGAGTGGCCCGAGCCCAGCAGCGGTCGCTGGTCGAGCGAGCGCCCGCTGGCGTCGGTGACTACCGCCCCGGCCTCCTGCAGGCAGAGCACCGCCGCCGCGAGGTCGTAGGGCGAGTTGTTGAGCACCGCGCCGCCGCCGACGCGCTCGAACTCCTCGCGCATCCCGGGCACCTCCTCGACCAGCCGCGGCCCCGGCTCGACGTAGGCGTCGAGCTGACCGGTGGCGATCCGGGTCATGTCGTAGGTCGCCGAGCCGAGGTCGAAGGTCCCGCCGCCGACCGAGGAGCCGTCGATCAGGTCCCCGAGCACCTCGGCGATCGCTCGCGCGGGACGACCGCGCAGGCCGTAGGTCCAAAACAGGCGGCCCAGGTCCTGGTTGGCGGAGAGCCTGGCGGCCGGCTCGAGGCCCTTGCCGCGCTCGGCCACGAAGGCCTCCCCCGACTTGATCTCGACGATGCAGCCCGCGACCACGTCGCCCATCGTCGGCTCGGCGTCGAGCGGCGCGGCGGCCACCGAGACGCACGCCGCCTCGAAGCCCGCCATCGCCGGCCGGGTGCCGTCGATCGGGTCCACGATCAGCACCAGCGCCGCCTCCCGGGAAGGCTCGACGAGGCCGCGGTCCTCGGAGTAGAAGGCGACGTCGGGAGCGCGCTCGGCGAGGAACTCCTCCATGAACGCCTCCGCCTGCTCGTCGATCGCGAAGGTGACGTCGCCGCCCTCGCCCTCGCCGGCGTGATCGCGCCCGGCGTGGCTTCCGAGCTCCGGCAGCACCCGCTCGCGCAGGGCGAGCGCCAGCTCCTGCGAGAGGGCGCGCGGCGACGGGGACGCGGGCATGCGCCTAGGCGTCGTCGCGGGCGCCGAGGGTCACGTCGACCTCCTCGCGCTCGCCGTCACGGATGATCTCCAGCGTCACCTCGGTCCCCGGGTCGAGCCGGGAGATGAGCCGCGGCAGATCGCTTTCGCTGGTCAGCTCCTCGCCGTCGACCGCGACGATCACGTCGCCGCCGGCGTCGACCTCCTGGCCCTGGAAGCGGATCTTCTGGTCCGAGGCCTGCAGCCCCGCCTCGTCGGCCGGGCCGCCCTGGGTGAGCTCGGCGATCAGCGCGCCGGAATCAGAGTCGATGCCGAGGCGATCCGCGAGCTGGGGATAGAGCGACTGCGTCGTCACCCCGATGAAGGCGTAGGCGACCTCCCCGCCATCGCGGAGCTGCTCCAGCGAGCGCTGGGCGAGGTCGATGGGGACGGCGTAGCCGACCCCCTCGTTACCGCCGGAGGTCGTGTTGATCTGCTGGTTGAGGCCGATCACCTCGCCATCGGCGTCGAGCAGCGGCCCCCCGGAGTTGCCGGGGTTGATCGAGGCGTCGGTCTGGATCGCGCCGTCGATCTGGAACTCGGTCAGCGACTCGATCGAGCGGTCGGTCGCCGAGACGACCCCGGTCGAGAGCGACTGCTCCTCCCCGAACGGGCTGCCGAGCGCGGCGACGGGGGAGCCGACGGCGATGTCGTCGAGCGAGCCCAGCTCGAGCGGCTCGATGTCGAGGCCCTCGGGATCGACCTTGACCAGCGCGATGTCGGCGTAGGGGTCGAAGCCGACGATCTCGGCCGGTACCTGGTTGCGATCGGCGAACTGGACGTAGAGCTCCTTCGCCTCGTTGATCTCGCTGGCGCCGCTCGCCTCGGCGTCGGTGACCACGTGGGCGTTGGTGAGGATCTCGCCCTCGTCGGAGATAACGAAGCCCGAGCCCTGGCCCGCGCCTCCACCGCCGCCGAAGAGGTCTCCGGTATCCCCGCCGCCGCCGAAGATCGAGGTGATCGTGACCACGCCCGGAGCGGCCCGCTGGTAGATCGCGCCCGGGTTGAACGAACCATCCGCGGTCTCGATCACGACGTGCTCGGCGGGAGCGGTGGAGTCGGCGACGGAATCGCCCGGCTGATCCGAGCCCGAGCAGCCCGCGAGTGCGAGCGCGGTGGCCGCAGCTGCCACCGCCAGGGCCGAGGTGCGGGGGCTCACGTGGGGGCCTTTTGGGCGGCGGTCAGGCGGATCGTGAACTCGGTTCGCCCCCGGTGCGAGAAGACGTCGAGCCGGCCGCCCATGCGAACGACCAGCTCCCCCGCGATCGCCAGGCCGAGGCCGGAGCCGCCGAGCTCGTCGCCCGTGTAGAAGCGCTCGAAGACGCGGTCGCGGTCATGCGCGTCGATGCCCGGCCCGTTGTCGCGGACCGACACGGACGCCGCGCCGTTGGCCTGTGTTGCGCTGATTGTGATCGAGGTTCCCTTCGGGGTGTGGGTGAGGGCGTTGTCAATCAGGATACGGAGGATCTGTGCGAGGCGATCAGGGTCCGCCATGGCCACCGCCTCGGTCGCCCGGTCCACCGTGAGCTCGGATTCGTGCTGCTCGGCGGCGGGCCGGAACTCGGAGGCGACCCGCTCGGCCAGGCGTCCAAGGTGAACCCGATCGGTCCGCAGGGCGATCGCGTCGGCGTCGAGCTTGGAGAGGTCGAGCAGGTCGGCGGTCAGCTTGGTCAGGCGGTCGATCTGGCCGCGCATGGTGCGTATGAACTCGGCCCGGGCCTCGGGGTCCGGGTCCTCGTTCTCGAGCAGCTCGACGAACCCGCCGAGCGAGAAGATCGGCGTGCGCAGCTCGTGCGAGGCGTTGGCGATGAACTCCTTGCGGGCACTGTCGAGGCGCGCCAGCCGCTTCTGCATCTCGTTGAACGAGCGGGCGAGCTGGCCGACCTCGTCGGTCGAGTCGACGGGTATCTGGGTGCGGAAGTTGCCCTCGGCGACCGACTCGGCGGCGGCCTGAAGCCGGCGCAGCCGCCGCGAATGGGACCCCGACGCGAACCAGCCCGCGGCGAGCGCCATCGCGATCGCGATCGCCCCGGCGATCAGGATCTGACGACGGACCACGGCGACGTTCTCCTCGACGTCGGTGAGGTCGACGGAGAGCACGGTCACCCACCTCACCCCCCCGTCGGAGAAGCCCGGGATCGCGGTCTCGCCGATTCGCCGGCCGTCGACGCGCTCGACCGCGCTCGTCACCTGCCCGCTGGCGGCCGCGGTGGCCGCCCCGGGGTAGGACGGGACTAGCGCGGTGCGCTCGAACTCAGAGTCGCCGACGACGAACTCCGGCTCCGGCCCGGCGGGTCCGGGCCCCACGCCGAGCACCGTGACGCGGGCGTCAGCCTGCTGGCCGACCGAGCGGATCAGCCGCCGCAGCTCGGCCTGTGACGGTGAGCGGCTCATCGCCGCGTCGATCCGGCGAACGCCCTCGCCCTCGGTCTGCTCGAGGCGGCGCAGCTTCTCGGCGGTCAGGCTCGAGTCGAGCTGAGGGACGACGTACAGGTAGACGAAAGCCACCGCCGCCGTCGTGATCACAAAGAACAGCAGCAGCAGCCGATTTCTGACACTCATGAACTACTCAGCCCTCGGCGTCTCGGAAGCGGTAGCCGACGCCGCGGACCGTGAACAGGTACTCCGGGTTGCGGGGGTCATGCTCGATCTTCTCGCGCAGGTGGCGGATGTGGACGTCGATCGTGCGCGGGTCGCGGTAGGCGGAGTCGCCCCAGACGTGCTCGAGCAGGTTCTCGCGGGTCATCACCTTGCCCGGGAACATCGCCAGGGCCGCGAGGATCTCGAACTCGACGTAGGTGAGGCGAATCGGCTCCGAGCGCACCGTCACCGCGCGCCGCTCGAAGTCGATGCGCAGGTCGCCCTGGATGATCGGCTCGTCGGGTTTGGTGCGCCCGCGCGGCATCTCCGCCCGTCGCAGCGCCGCCCGGACGCGGCTGCGGAACTCGCGCACCGAGAACGGCTTGGTGATGTAGTCGTCGGCCCCCATCTCCAGGCCGAGGACCTTGTCGCCCTCGTCGTCCTTGGCGGTGAGCATGATGATCGGCACCTGGCTGCGCGCGCGCAGCCGCCGGCAGACCTCGATCCCGTTGAGCTTCGGCATCATGATGTCGAGCACGACGAGGTCGAACTTCTTCTCCTCGAAGCGCTCCAGCGCCTCGCGGCCGTCGGCGGCCGAGACCACCTCGTAGCCGTCCTTGCGCAGCGGATAGGTGAGCAGCGTCTGCACCGCCTGCTCGTCGTCGACCAGCAGGATGCGGGCGTCCGGTGCCTGGTCGTCGGCGGCCATCGCCAAAGCGTAGTGGCGCGAATAAATCCCGCTGCAAGGAAATGTGGCGCTCCGGTTGGCTACTGTCGCCCGCCACGCGCCACCCAAGATGATCGACTTCCGCCTCTACAGGGTCGCCTGGCTACCGGCCATCCCCGCCTTCGTGATGGTGATGTTCTCCTTCCAGGGCATCCCCACCCCGATCGAGCCACCGATCGCGCCGACCGCGTTCGACGCCGACCGCGCCCAGATCAACGCCCGCCAGATCCTCAACGCCGCCGGCGAGCGTGCCCCCGGCAGCGCCGGCGACCGGGCGGTCGCCGACCTGGTGATGAACCGCTTCGAGGAGATCGAGGCCGGGACCACGGCCAGCCAGAGCTTCGAGCGCAGCGTCGACGGCGAGGACGCCGAGCTGCGCAACGTCGCGATCACGCTGCCCGGCGACTCGAGCCGGGCGATCCTGGTGCTTGCCGCCCGCGACTCGGCCTCGGGCCCGGGCGCGGCCTCGAGCGCCGCCGCGACCGCTGCCCTGATCGAGCTGGCCGAGCTCCTCGGCGGCACCGACCGGACGAAGACGGTGGTGCTGGTCTCGACCGATGCCGGCAGCGAGGGGGCGGCCGGCGCCCGCGAGTTCCTCGACGCCTACGCCGGGCGTGACCTGATCGAGGCCGCGATCGTCATCGCCCAGCCCGCGGCGGCGGCCCGGAGCGAGCCGTACGTGCTGCGCGACTCGACCGACGACAGCAGCACCTCGGCGCAGCTCGCGCGCACGGCCGAGCAGGCGGTCGCCGACCAGGCGGATCGCTCGTCCAGCGGCCGCGGCGTTTTCGCCGACCTCGCGCGCCTGGCGATGCCGGTCGCCGTGGGCGAGCAGTCGGTGCTGATCGCCGAGGGGGTCCCGGCGGTCGCGATCTCCTCCGCCGGGGAGAAGCCCCTGCCGCCCGCCGCCGACGAGCCCGACGACCTCGACCCGACCACGCTCGGCGAGTTCGGGTCGGCGGTGGTGGCGGTGGTGCTGGCGATCGATCAGTCGACGACCGAGCTCGAGCACGGCCCCCAGACCTACGTCGAGTTCGCCGGCAACCTGATCCCTGGATGGGCCCTGGCGACGCTCGCGCTCGCGCTCCTGCTACCGGCGGCGATCGCCGCCTTGGACGGGGTGGCGAGGGCCGCGCGGCGAGGCGAGGGAGAGGGGCGCGCCATCGGCTGGGCGGGCGCGCTCGCGCTTGTGCCGCTGGCGACCCTCGTCCTCCTCTATCTGCTCTCGGTTCTCGGGCTGGTCGCCTCGCCCCCATACCCGTTCGACCCGGGGCGTTTCGGGGTCGGCCTCGGCGAGCTCCTGGTGCTGTTTGTGATCGTCGCCGCGGCGGTCGCGGGCTACGCGGTCACCGGGCTGCTGCGGCCGCCGCGCTCATCGCGGCGCGGCGCCCTCGTCCCGGCGCTGGGTGCGGCCGCGACCCTGGGGGCCGTCGCGAGCTGGCTGCTCAACCCCTTCCTGGCCCTGCTGCTGGCGCCACTGGCCCACGTCTGGCTGGTCGCCGCGGGCGAGCGGCCACGGCGGCTGTTGGTGATCGCCGCGGTGGTCGCGGCGCTGCTGCCGGCGGCGCTCGCCCTGCGGGTCGTCACCGGCGCCGTCGGCGCCGGCACCTGGGACCTCGTGCTGATGGTCGCCGACGGACAGATCTCGACGCTCGCGCTGATCGCCCTCTGCCCGATCGTCGGATCGCTCGTCGGCCTGCTGGTGATCTCGCACGCGCCGAGCGATCGCGATCGGCCCGAATCCCGTCCATCCGTCCAGGCGGCCTAGGGGCGCGCCCCCGGGAGGGACTGAGGGTGCCACCGGCACGCTGCGGTGCAGTGCCTATCAACTCGATGTCGCGTTTGGCCGATTCAGAGACTGGGAAGGATCAGATCGTGCTGATGCCAGCAGATTCCGAGGGGCCGGAGCCAATGCTCTCCGAGCTGAAGCGAAGCGTCGAGGTCGGCGACTACGCCGTCGACTCGCGGGCGACCGCCGGGGCGATCCTGTGGAAGCTCTCGGTCGTCAGCAAGGTCAGCCAGGATCTTGCCGGCGAGCGCGAAGCTGGTCGAACCCCTCGATCTCAAGCTCCGCGCCGCCTCGCCGGCGCAGCGCGACGCCTTCTCCCGCTGCGACACGACCCATCCGGGTGAGCGTGACGCCGTCGCGGGCCAGAAGCGCCGCGGCGTCGTCGTAGGCCGCCTCGGCCAGCGCCAGCAAAAGCTCGTAGTCCTCCCCGCCGCCGGCGGCCAGCTCGATCGGGTCTGTCCCGGAAGCCTCGGCGACCTCGCGGACCCCGGCGGCGATCGGGATCAGCTCGGCCTCGATCTCGATCCGGACGGCGCTCGCGTTCGCGAGGTGGGCGGCGTCCGCCCCGAGGCCGTCGCTGACGTCGATCATCGCCCGCGCGCC
>JBKJZF010000195.1:0-9720 GCA_046715315.1 Solirubrobacterales bacterium
ATCCTCGGCCTCGAGGCCTATTTCGTCGACGACCGCCGGGCCGGCGCCGCGCCGGGATCGAGGGTCGAGCGCAACCACCTGACGTTGCTCGCCTCCTCCGACGCCGGGTTTCGCAACCTGGTCAAGCTGACCTCGGCCGGGTACCTGGAGGGCTTCGCCCGCGGCAAGGCGAACGTCGACATGGAGCTTCTCGAGCGCCACTCCGAGGGTGTGATCGCGCTCACCGGCTGCCTCCAGTCCCGCTTCTGCCAGCGCCTGATCGAGGGCCGGCCCGACGACGCCCGCGCCCACGTCGACGAGCTCAGCGGCGTCTTCGGCGCGCCCAACGTCTACTTCGAGATCCAGACCAACGGGATCCCGGAGCAGAACCGGGCGAACGAGGGCATCGCCCGGATCGCCCGCGAGTTCGGCCGGCCGCTGGTCGCGACCGCCGACGTTCACTACCTGCACCGCTCCGACTACGACAACCACGCCGCGCTGCTGTGCGTGCAGACCAAGTCCACGCTGGAGCAGCCGAAGCTCAGCTTCGACACCAACGAGTTCTTCCTCAAGAGCCCCGACGAGATGACCGAGGCCTTCGCCGAGTGGCCCGAGTCGGTGCCGACGACGCTGGAGATCGCCGAGCGCTGCGAGGTGGAGCTGGAGCTCGGGAAGCTGCTGCTGCCGCGCTTCCCGACCCCGGAGGGCGAGGAGCCCCGCGACATGCTGCGCCGGCTCGCGCTCGAGGGGCTGGCCCGTCGCTACGGCGACCCGGCCCCGGCGGAGGCTCGCGAGCGGCTCGAGTTCGAGCTCGGCGTGATCGGGGAGATGGGCTTCGACTCCTACTTCCTGATCGTCTGGGACTTCGTCCGCTTCGCCAAGGAGAACGGCGTCGCCGTGGGCCCGGGTCGCGGCTCCGCTGCGGGCTCGATCGTCGCCTACGCGCTCAACATCACCGCCCTCGACCCGCTCGCCAACGACCTCCTGTTCGAGCGCTTCCTCAACCCGGCGCGCAAGTCGATGCCGGACATCGACATCGACTTCTCGGTCCGCGGCCGCGAGCGGGTGATCCGCTACGTCGGCGAGAAGTACGGGCGCGAGTCGGTCGCCCAGATCATCACCTTCGGCACGATGGCCCCGCGCGCCGCGACCCGCGACGCGGCGCGGGTGCTGGGGTATGACTACGCCACCGGAGACCGCGTCGCCAAGCAGATCCCGGAGCCCGTGCTGGGGCGCAGCCCCTCCTTCGAGGAGTGCCTCAAGGAGGGCCAGGAGCTGCGGCGGACCTACGACTCGGATCCCGACGCCCGCCGGATCCTCGAGGTCGCCCGCGGGCTGGAGGGGATCGTCCGCAACAACTCAATCCACGCGGCGGCCGTGGTGATCGCCGACCGCCCGCTCGACGAGATCGTGCCGCTGCAGCTCGCCGAAGACCGCGGGGCGCCGGTCCAAAAGGGCGAGAACGGCAGGCCCGAGCGCTCCTACAAGGTCGTCACCCAGTACTCGATGGGGCCGATCGAGGAGATCGGCCTGCTGAAGATGGACTTCCTCGGGCTGCGCAACCTCGACGTGATCGAGGACGCGGTCGAGATCATCGAGCGCTCGCGTGAGACCGAGGTCGACATCGAGCGGGTCCCGCTCGACGACGCCAAGACCTACGAGATGCTCGCCCGGGGCGACTCGGTGGGGGTCTTCCAGCTCGAGTCGGACGGCATGCGCGACGCCCTGCGCAAGGTCCGCCCGACCGAGTTCGACGACATCGTCGCGCTCGTCTCGCTCTACCGGCCGGGAGCGATGCGCTTCATCGACGACTACGCCCGCGGCAAGCGCGAGCCTGCCTCGGTCACCTACGCCGACGAGCGCCTGCGCGCGATCACCGAGGCGACCTACGGGTGCTGCATCTACCAGGAGCAGCTGATGGAGATCGCCAAGCGGATCGCCGGGTTCTCCGGCGCCGAGGCCGACGACCTGCGCAAGGCGGTCGGCAAGAAGAAGCGCGACCTGATGGCGACGATGGAGGACAAGTTCCTGGCCGGCTCGCAGGAGTCGGGGACCGATCGCCGCGTCGCCAGGGACCTCTGGGGCCTGATGACCGCGGCGGCCGACTACAGCTTCAACAAGTGCGCGTCCAGTTCGACGCGCGTGATCCTGCCCGATGGCAGGCGAATCCGTCTGTCGGAGGCCTACCGCTTGCAGCCGCGGGAGCTCATGGCCATGTGGCCCGATGGGGAGATCCGGCCTCACCGCGTGCAGAAGATCGTTCGCACCGGCAGGAAGCCGCTGCTTCAGGTGCAATGCGCCAGCGGTAGGCAGATCAAGGCTACGGCCGACCATCGGCTACTCACGACCGCGGGCTACAGGCCCATCTCGGAGATGGATCTGGGCACGGAACTGATCACGATGCCGATGATCAGTGAGAAGCAGCGAGCGGCCCGACGGGAGACCATGACGAGGCTCGCTCAGAGGCCTGAGCGCAAGGAACAGGACCGCCGTGCCGCCGAGCGGATGCGCCCGTACCAGGCCCAGCGCACCGCGGAGGAGAAGGCCGCGCACATGCACCGGATGCATGACACATACCCAGATCTCACGCGGGCAGGCGTTACTGCCATGCATGAGCGGGTCAAGTGGCTGCACGTGAACGACCCCGACTGGCATCGACGACACATGGAGAGCAGCCTTGCTGCGGATCGCGAGACTCGCGCGACCGGATCCGGCTACGGGTGTTGCTCGATTGCCAGCAACGGCATGTGGTGCGCGAGTCGCGGCGAACGCGACATGTGCGAGTGGCTGATCGAGCAGGGCATCGAATTCGAGATGCACAAGGTCCTACCCGATGGCCGTATCTGCGACTTCTATTTCGACGGCATCTACTGGGAGATGGACGGCATGGACCGTACGGCCGCGTTCTTCAAGGAGAAGTACGGCGATCTGCCGCATGTGGTCGTCACCCCGGAGGACTTTCGATACGTCATCGACGGCGTCCTCCAGGGGGAGGCCCATGTCGAGAACGGCGATCCGATCGTCAGCATCGAGCCGGTTGGCGACGGGCCCACGTACGACGTCGAGATGGCTCCGCACGGGCCACTCAATTTCATCGCGAACGGGATCGTCTCCCACAATTCTCATGCCGCCTGCTACGCCCTGATCGCCTACCGGACCGCCTATCTGAAGGCGAACTTCACGGCCGAGTACATGGCGGCCCTGATCTCCTCGGTGATGTCGACCAAGGACAAGGTGCCGTTCTTCGTCAACCGCTGCGAGGCGATGGGCATCGACGTGCTGCCTCCCGACGTCAACTCCTCCGACCACGGCTTCGTCGTCTCCGGCAACTCGATCCGCTTCGGCCTCGACGCGGTCAAGAACGTCGGCCACTCGGCCGTGCAGGCGATCATGGACACGCGCGAGGCCGTCGGCCGCTTCGACTCGATCTGGGACTTCTGCGAGCGAGTGGACTCGCGCGCCGTGAACAAACGCGCGATCGAGTGCCTGGTCAAGTGCGGCGCGCTCGACTCCACCGGCGCCACGCGCCGGGGGATGCTGCAGGTGCTGGCGCAGGCGCAGGCAGCCGGCCAGAAGGCTCAGGAGGACTCACGCCGTGGGCAGGGCTCCATCTTCGACCTCTCCGACCCGGGCCCGGCCGGATCTGGCCCGTCCGGTGGCATCGGCTCGCAGCGGCTGCCGGTCCCCACCGAGGAGTTCGACCAACGGGAGCTGCTGCGGCTGGAGAAGGAGACGCTCGGCACCTTCCTCTCCTCGCATCCGTTGAGCGAGGTTCGCGACGCGCTCAACGCGCGGGTGGACTGCCCGCTGAGCGACGTCGCAGCCAAGCAGGACGGGGCCTGGGTCACCGTCGGCGGGATCATCAGCGAGGCGAAGAAGGTGCGCACCCGCAACGGCGGCCACGTGATGTTCGCCCGGCTCGACGACCTCGAGGCCCAGGTCGAGCTGTTCGTCCGCGACGCCGCCGGCGAGGCCGCCGCCGCGGTCGAGCTTGACCGCGTGGTCGTGATCCGCGGCCGCGTCGACCACAAGGGGCGCGGCGACACCAGCCTGGTGGTCGCCGAGGCCGAGATCTTCGAGCCCGGGCCCGACGAGCTCGCCGCCGCTCGGGCGAAGGCCGAGGCCAAGCGCGACCCGGCGCAGTTCACGCTCCGGGTCAACGCCGCGGAGTTCGGGCCTACGCTCGTCGACGAGCTGAAGATGATCTTCGAGGGCTTCCCTGGCCAGAGCGAGGTTCTGATCGAGATGACCACCAGGGACGGTCCCAGGCGGCTGCGGTTCGGGGCCGACTACCGGGTGAGCCCTTCCCACGCCCTGCGCGCGCAGGTGCACGAGTTGCTGGGGCCACGGGCCATCGCGGCGTAGACTTTTTCCCGTGGCAACCAAGCAGCAGGGCATCGAGGCCGGCGAGTGCCGCAAATGCCGCACATTCTGCGACAAGCTGGTCGAGCCGCGCGGGTGTCTGGAGCTGCGCTGCCGGTACCTCTACGCCTACCAGGACCCGCTCAGCGGGTCGCGGTTCATGGGCTGCGTCCGCAAGGTCTTCAGGGCCGAGATCAACCTCGACATGTTCGAGGCCGCCGAGGCCACCGGGGGCTTCGGCGGGATCAAGATGACCGGCGAGCCGATGCCGCACTGCCAGTTCACCGTCGAGCCCGCCTACGAGGGCGACGGGCCCGCCCACACCTGCGTCAATCCCCGCTTCTTCGACTGCACCGACGACGGCCCCGAGGGCCTGCGCGCCTTCGACCTCCGCAACGCCCTGACCTAACTTCCGGGGGCTGCTCCGCTGCCTCCGGGTCTGCTTACGACCGGTAGCGGTAGCCGACGCCGCGGACCGTCTCGAAACGGCGAGGGCCGAGCTTGCGGCGCAGATAGCCGACGTAGACGTCGACCACGTTGGAGCCCGGGTCGTAGTCGTATCCCCAGACGTGGGAGAGCAGCTGCTCCCGGGTCAGCACCTGATTGGGGTGCTGGAGGAAGGTCCGCAGCAACTCGAACTCGCGGGTGCTGAGCTCGATCGTGTCGCCCTCGGCGCTGGCCCAGCGCGTGCGCAGGTCCAGCGAGACCTCTCCCACCCTGAGCACCTGGTCCTCGTCGGAGCGCTCGCCGCGCAGGCGAGCGTGGACCCGGGCCAGCAGCTCCTCGAAGTGGAACGGCTTCGCCAGGTAGTCGTCGGCGCCCGCCTCGAGGCCTGCGACCTTGTCGGCCGGGTCGTCGCGGGCGGTGAGGATGATCACCGGTAGCTGCTGACCGTCGCGCCGCAGCTCGCGCAGCACCGTCAGCCCGTCCTTGCCGGGGAGGCCGAGGTCGAGGATCAGCAGGTCGAACTCCTCGTCGCGCGCCATCGTCGTCGCCCCGGGGCCGTCCGCGACCACGGTCGTCGTGTACCCGCTCGAGCGCAGCCCCTTCTCCAGGAACGAGGCCAGTCGTTCCTCGTCCTCGGCGATCAGGATCCGGGTCATCGGGCTGAGATCACGATTGTGAACTGCGCGCCGGCGCCGAGGGTGGAGTCGAGCTCGACCCGCCCCGCGTGGGCCTCGGCGATCGCCTTCACGATCGCCAGCCCCAGGCCCGCGCCGCTCGACCCGCGCACGCTCGACCCGCGCACGCTCGTCGAGCGCGCGAACCGCTCGAAGATCAGCCGCTGTTCCTGCGAGGGGATCCCCGGGCCGTCGTCGCGGACCCAGATCCGGGCCTCCGCCGCGCCGAGCGAGCTGCCGATCCAGATCGGCTCGCCTGATCGGGTGTGGCTGGCGGCGTTCGCCGCAAGGTTCATCACCGCCTGGGTGAGCCGCTGCGAGTCGCCGCTGATCAGGCCGACCCCCGTGCCCTCCAGGATCCAGGAGCGATCGCCGAGCAGCCTCACCTTGTTGAAGACCTCCTGGGTCAGCAGGTCGAGGTCGAGCGGCTCCGGCCGCAGGAAGTCGGGGCGGGAGGCCCGGACCAGCAGCAGCAGGTCGTCGACGAAGCGGTTCATCCGGTCGAGCTCCTCCTGGATCACCGCGATCGCCTCCTGGCGTTCGTTGGGATCGTCGCCCAGCGTTTCCAGGTGGCCCCGGATCACGGTGATCGGCGTGCGCAGCTCGTGGCTGACGTCGGCGAGGAACTCGCGCTGGTCGGCGAACGCGGTCTCGAGCCGGTCGAGCATCGCGTTCAGGGTGCGTCCCAGCTGCGCGATCTCGTCGTTACCGCGCACCGGGATCCGGCAGGAGAGGTCGGTTTCGGAGATCTGCCTCGCCGTCCGAGCCAGCGCCTGCAGGGGGGCCATCGCCCGCCCCGCCGCCAGCCAGATGAAGAGCGAGGCCAGCAGCAGCACGACGATCGAGACGCCGACCGCGATCCGCACCGCGCTGTCCACCTGCTCGCGCCGCTCGTCGAGCAGCTGCCCGATGACCAGGGTGCCCTTCTCCGCGCCGGCGATGACGGGGACCGCGACGTAGCGAGCGGTGCCCAGGCTGGTCTCGATGTCGCCCGTGGTCGGCGCCGAGACCGGGCCGGCCTGGCGCAGGGTGTCCAGCAGCGAACGCTGCGCGGGCTCTGCCGTCAGGACCCGGTAGGGCTCGTCGCCGACGAAGGTGACGATCGCGGTGTCGGGCGCCAGCGCCCGGTCGCGCAGGAAGGCGTTGAAGACGCGGCCGACGTCGCCGTTGAAGGGCTTGTCGGTCCTGGGGTCGGTGCCCTTCCGCGAGATCATCTCCAGCTCGGAGACATCCTCGGTCAGGGTCACGCTGATCTCGTCGCCGATCCGCGATACCAGAACCTGGCGCAGGACGATGACTGAGGCCGCCGTGGAGAGGGTCAACAGGACCAGGAACGAGATCAGGACGCGGGTGCGCATGCCCGCGAACGGGCGCAGCCGCGGGTTCTCGGGCTGTTCGTCGGCGGGCGCGGATCCTGGCCGCGCTCCCGGGGCGTCCTCGCCGGGGGGGGCGGTCACGGGCTCAATCTACCTGCGGGGGCGCACCCGCCGCGGCGCTCAGCGACCCGAGGCAGGGGATGCGGCGGGCGCGCTGCGCACCTTGGAGAGGAGGCCAGAGACTGCATCGACGTACTGATCGACGGGGGGAGTGGGTCCCGTGAACACTGGGCTCTCGCCGCCAACGCCGCTTCCGGTGGGCACCCCGTCCAAGGCGGTGCTTGCGCCGATCGGCCCGGTCAGGCCGCCGGCGGCACCACCGCCACCGGGGGTCTGCGCCTGCTGCTCGCCCCCGGGCGCCTGGATTTCGGGCAGCGGCGTGCCCGAATCCTCGCGCAGCAGGGTCACGTAGACGACCAGCACCAGCAGAGCCACGGTGGCTCCCTGGGCGGCGATCACCCATGCGCGCGAACTCATCCGCCGGCCCACAGTTCCGATCCCGTTTCCATAATCTCGATCAGCCTCTCTGACCAGGATGAGACAGGTATGAGAGGGGTATGAGATGCCCCGCTGATGAGAGCAATTCTCATCGTCGGCTCACGCTGTTCTCACCGGCCGGGTCGACACTGCCCAGGGTAATGACAAGGCATGCACCTCAGCGCATCAGCTCCCGACGGCCTCGCGGCCGCGTCCGCGCCCGCCTGCTCGTCGGGCTGATCGTCGCCATGCTCGCGTTCCCGGCCTTTGCCGCGGCGCAGGGCTCGAGCCCGGCCAGGGATCAGTACAAGGACATCCCTGCCTGCCTCGACTGCGGCGACCCCGGCGGCGGCCTCGGTGGCAACGTCGGCCCGCTCCCGTTCACCGGCTTCGACGTGATCGCGATGGTGGCGGTTGCCCTCGGCGTCACCGGCGTCGGCCTCGCCCTGCAGCGCGCTGTCGCCCGCGAGTCGCAGTAGCCGCCGCCCGCCGCTAGCGGGCCTTGCGGCGCTTTCGCGCGGCCAGCCCGCGCCTTCTCAGCTTCCTGGCCAACTCGACCTCGGCTCGATCCGTGCCGTGGCCATCCGGGCCGGGTGTCTCCATCAGCGCCGGCAGCCGCTCGAAGCGCGGCTCCGAGAGAAAGACGCCGATCCCGCGCTCGCCCAGCTCACCCTCGCCGAGGTTCGCGTGGCGGTCGCGGTTGGCCCCCAGCGGGACCTTCGAGTCGTTGACGTGGACGCAGCCAAGGCGGCCCACCCCGACCTTGGAGTCGAACTCCTCGAGCACGCCGTCCAGCGCGTCGGGGGTGCGGATCTCGAATCCGGCGGCCAGCAGGTGGCAGCAGTCGAGGCATGCGCCGAGGCGCTGCGATGAGCCCGCGGCCTCGATCAGCTCGGCCAGCTCGTCGAAGTTCCGTCCCAGCGGCCCCTGGGTTCCCGCCGTGTTCTCCAACAGCAGCGGGCAGCTGTCGGAGTCGGCCAGCGCCTCGGCGATCGCCTTGCCGGCGCGCTTGACCGACGGCCCGAGGGGCTCGCCCTTGCGCGCACCCGGGTGCAGCACGACCCCGGCGGCGCCGATCGCGTCGCCCACCCGCAGCGCGTGCTTGAGCGAGGTCAGCGATTTGCGGCGGACCTCTTGCTCCCTGCTGGCGCAGTTGATCAGGTAGATCGCGTGGATCACGACCGCGTCCACCCTCGACGCCTCGCGGGCCTCGCGAAAAGCGGCGTAGTCCTGCTCGCCATAGGCGGTGGGGCGCCAGGCTCTCGGGCTCTGGTGGAAGATCTGGATTGCGTCGCAATCACGGTCCACCCCGCGGCCGATGGCGTTCGACAGCCCCCCGGCTGTGGAAACATGCGCGCCGATCAGCATGCTCTCATCGCCCCTTCGCGTTCGATTCGCCCCCTCGCCGACTGGCGCCCTCCACATTGGCGGGGCTCGAACCGCACTTTATAACTGGCTGATGGCGCGCGGAGGGGGCGGCGCGCTGGTCCTGCGGATCGAGGACACCGACCGCGAGCGGTCCACCTCGTTAAACGTCGCGCAGATCCTCGACGCGCTGGGATGGCTCGAGCTCGACTGGGACGAGGGGCCGGTCAGCCAGCACGAGCGCGGCGAGCGCCACGCCGCCCGGATCGAGGAGCTGCTCGACGCCGGCCGCGCCTATCGCGACCCGGCGACCTCGGAGCAGGTCCGGGCCTGGAAGCAGGAGCACGGCGACGCCGGCTACCGCGGCGAGCCCGGCGAGGCGCAGTCCGGAGCCGTCCGCCTGCGCGTCCCGGACGAGGGCGAGACCGTCGTCCACGACCTCCTGCGGGGGGAGGTCAGCTTCTCCAACCGCCTCCAGGACGACCTCGTGATCGCGCGCGGCGACGGCACCCCGCTTTACAACTTCGCCGTCGCCGTCGACGACGCCGAGATGGAGATCACCGACGTCGTCCGCGGCGACGACCACCTCTCCAACACCCCCAAACAGCTGCTGGTCCTGCAGGCGCTGGGCTTCGACCCGCCCCGCTACGCCCACCTGCCGCTGCTGCACGGGCCCGACGGCAAGAAGCTCTCGAAGCGACACGGAGCGGCGTCCGTCCAGGAGCTCCGCGAGGCCGGGTATCTGCCGGCGGCGGTCCGCAACTATCTCGCGCTGCTCGGCTGGGGAACCGAGGACGACACCACGTTGATGAGCACCGACGAGCTGGTCGAGCGCTTCCAGATCGAGCGGGTCGGCCGCGCCTCGGCCGTGTTCGACGAGCGCAAGCTGCGCTGGATGAACGGGAGGTTCATGCGCGAGCTCGAGCCGGGCAGCTACGAGCAGCGGCTGTCCTCCTACCTCGAGCGCTACGAGCCGGCCGCCGCCGACGCGTTTGCCGCGGCGATCCCCGATCGCCGCCGCCGAGCCTGCGAGATCGTCC
>JBKJZF010000196.1:0-16352 GCA_046715315.1 Solirubrobacterales bacterium
TGGCAGGTCTGGTGGGCGCTGGTCTTGGGCTTCGAGATCTCGGCGATGGTCCAGGCGTGGGTGCCGCGCGAGCGCATCGAGCGCGCGCTCTCCGGCTCGGGGGCGACTCCGGTGGCGAGGGCCACCGGCCTCGGAGCGGCGTCGTCCTCGTGCTCCTATGCGGCGATCGCGATCGCCAAGTCGCTATTCGCGAAGGGAGCCTCGGCGGCCTCGGCGCTCGCCTTCCAGTTCGCCTCGACCAACCTCGTCTGGGAGCTGGGCCTGGTCCTTTGGATCCTGATCGGCTGGCAGTTCACGCTGGCGGAGTTCGTCGGCGGCCTCGTCCTCATCGCCCTGATGACGATGCTGCTGCGCGCCTTTGTCTCCCCCAGGCTCGAGCGAGAGGCGCGAGAGCACGCGCAGGAGGCGGCGACCGGCCACCAGCACCACATGGCCGGCGGCGGGCAGCTCGGCTGGCGGCAGCGACTCACCTCAGCCGACGCCTGGTCCGACGTCGCGCACAACTTCCGCGGGGATTGGCAGATGCTGTGGAAGGAGATCACGATCGGCTTCCTGCTGGCGGGCTTCATCGGCCTGCTCGGCGACGACGTCTTCAACTTCCTCTTCGCGCAGGATGCGCCCGAGGGCTTGCGGACGATCGAGAACGTGATCGCGGGCCCGTTGATCGCCGTGCTCAGCTTCGTCTGCTCGATCGGAAACGTGCCGCTCGCCGCCGTGCTCTGGTCGGGCGGGATCTCGTTCGCCGGCGTGATGGCGTTCATCTTCGCCGACCTGATCGTGCTGCCGATCGTGCTCGCCTATCGCAAGTACTACGGGTGGTCGTTCGCGCTGCGGATCACGGCGCTGATGTTCGTGACGATCGTGATCGCGGCCCTGATCGTCGACGCGCTCTTCTCCGCTTTCGACCTGATCCCGCAGACCCGGCCGGACGCCGAGGATGTGTTCGGAGAGATCGAGGTCAACTACAAGCTCGCCCTCAACGCCCTCGCCACGATCGCCTTCGTCGCGCTCCTGTGGCTGACCATTCGCCGCGGGGCCACCGACCCGGTCTGCGGGATGAAGGTCGACCGGGCCAAGGCGCTGACGATGGAATACGAGGGGCGCACCCTCTACTTCTGCTCGGAGCACTGCCGCTCGCAGTTCGAGGCGGAGCCCTCAGGAGGATGACCGCGGGACCCGCCCATGGTCACTCCCACGGGCTCGTCGACGACTCGATCAAGCGCTCGCGGGAGGGCCTGCGCGCGGTCGGCTTGGCGCTGGGCGTCCTCGGCCTCACGGCCGCTGCACAGGTCGGGGTCTACCTGGCCTCCGGCAGCGTCGCGCTGCTCGCCGATCTCATCCACAACTTCGGCGATGCCGCCACCGCGATCCCGCTCGGCATCGCCTTCGCGCTACGAAGCGCCCGGGCCGAGCGCTGGGCCGGCCTCGCCGTCGTGCTGGCGATCTTCGCCAGCGCCTGCGTCGCCGGCTACGAGGCCGTGAACCGGCTGATCGACCCCCAGGAGGTAACCGCCCTGGTGCCGCTGGCGGTCGCCGGGGTGCTGGGGTTCACGGGCAACTGGGTCGCGGCGATCATCCGCAGCCGCGCAGGGCGCCGGCTCGACAGCCCGGCGTTGATCGCCGACGGCGCCCATGCGCGCGCCGACGCCTACGTAAGCCTCGCGGTCGTGGCGAGCGCGGCGGCGGTCGCGGTCGGCCTCGAGGCTGCCGACCCCCTGATCGGGCTCGGCATCTGCCTGGTGATCCTGCGGATCACGTGGGATTCCTGGCGTACCGTGCGCGGGCACGCCCACTGAGCGACCGCTGCCTGGGGCCGTGGGCGTGGGGCGAAGAGCGCGAGCCCCGCCGACGGGAACGCCCGCTCATAGATCAACCGCCACCCAGACGCCCGAGAGCACGGTCAAGCCGGCGACGACCGCGATCGCGCCGCTGAACTCGATCGCATCCGCGAGGACGCCGACGAGCAGGCCGCCGACCACGTAGCCCATGTCGCGCCAGAAGCGATATACGCCCACGGTCGCCGCTCGCGCGACGGGCGTGACGGCGTCCGAGATGGCGGCGATCAGCGTCGGGTACACAAGCGCCGTGCCGAGGCCGAGGCCGATCGCCGCCAGGGCGGCCAGGTCGACCGCTCCACCCGACGCCGCCAGCAATCCCAAGGCGCCGGCCTGGACCACCATCCCGGCGACGATCAGCGGCTTGCGCCCGACGCTGTCCGACCAGTGTCCCGTCCAGATCTGCCCGATCCCCCAAACCGCCGGGTAGAGGCCGGCGACGATGCCGATCTCCCCGACGCTCGCCCCCTCCGCGGCGAGGAAGAGCGGCACGAGCCCCCAGGCAAGCGCGTCGTTCAGGTTGTTGACGAGGCCGGCCTGCGAGCACGCCCGCAGCGCGGGCACCCGGTAGGTGGCGTCCGGGAGGGCGTCGCGCAGCCGCGGCGCCGTCGGCGCCTCGGCTCCGAAATCGCGGGCCTGCTCGAGGGCGACGTGGGCGCTCGTGTCGCGGACGAACAGCACCGAGATCACCAGGGCCGTGGCGGCGACCGCGATGCCGCCGACCGCAAGCACGTCCCTGGAGACGAACTCCGAGGCCAGCCAGCCGCTGAGCGCAGCGGCGACCGCAACCCCGCCGTAGCCCGCTGCTTCGTTCAGCCCCAGGGCGAGCCCCCGGCGCTCGGGCCCGACGAGATCGATCTTCATCACCACGGTCATCGACCAGGCAAGCCCCTGGTTCACACCGAGGAAGACGTTCGCGGCGACGATCCAGGTCCAGCTGGGCGCCACCGCGACCAGCAGCGGCACCGGCAGCGCGATCGCCCAGCCCGCGACCAGCAGCCGACGCCGGCCGATCCGCTCGGCCAGCGCCCCGGCGGCGAGGTTGGTGAACGCCTTCGCGAGCCCGAAGGCGACGATGAACGAGAGCACCGCGGCGCTGGAGCTGAGTCCGAACTCGTCCTCGCCGATCAGGGGCAGAGTCGAGCGCTCGAGGCCGACCATCGCCCCGACCAAGGCGTTGACGGCGACCAGGAGTGAGAACTGTGCGGCGTTCTCCCGGAGCCCCAGTTCGACCCGGGATCGAGTCAAGCGATCGACGAGCGGCGGGCGCCGGAACGGTTCGCGGCGACGATCTCGGCCTGCTGGGAGGGCGCGGGTGGGATGTCCTCGATCAGCGCGGCGACGAACGCGTCCTCGGAGTCGAAGCCAAGCGCCTGGTTGTGGCGGCGCTCGAAGCCGATCGTCGAGGCCGGATTGCCGGAGAGGCCACGCCCGCAGACCGAGCCCGAATAGTGGGCCGGGTAGAGCAGCAGGTGGTCGGGCAGGGCAAGCAGGCGCTCGGTCAGCGAGCGGTAGAGAGTGCGCGCCATCTCCTCGACCGTCTGCTCACCGTGGGCGTGAAGGTCTGGTCGACCGGCGTCGCCGACCAGCAGCGCGTCGCCGGTCAGCGCCATCCACGGCTCATCGCCGCGGCGGTGGTCGGTCACCAGGTAGGCGTGATGGGCAGCGGCGTGACCCGGTGTCGCGACGGCCTGGATCACCGTGTTGCCGAGCTTGACCAGCTCGCCGTCGGCGAGCGCGTGGTGCTCGAAGTCAACCCCGGCCCCTTCTGGCAGGTATGCGGTGGCGCCGGTGCGCTCGACCAGATCGGGCAGGCCCGAGAAGTGGTCGGCCTGAAGGTGCGTTTCGATCACCGCGGTGATCCCGGAACCCTGCGCCTCGGCGGCTGTCACGTACTCGTCGACCAGGTCGGCGTGCGCGTCGACCACCGCCAGCTCGCCGGCCGTGTTGCAGCCGAAGATGTAGGAGGCGCAGGCGGTCTCGTCGTTGAGAAGCTGGCGGAAGAACATGCTGCAACCGTAGGGAAGCCGGCGCTGGGGTCCAAGGGCGAATCGGCGATGGGCACCATTCCCCCCCGGCATGGATCGCACCTTGCCCGATCCGAGTCCCAAACCACCGATGTCATCGGTGGCTTTCAGGCGTGGCGCGACGCTGGTCTGCCAGTCGGTCGCTGAGCTGCTCAGGACTGCCCGTTGGAGCTCGCGTCGACGGTGCAGCCGGCGACGCTGACGGCGCAGCAGTCGCTGAGGGTGGCGATGAAGGCGCGCTCGGAGGGCGTCGAGACGCGATCGTCTGGGAGCAACAGGTGAATCGAGCGGCGCATCGGTTCGGCTCCCTCGATCCGGAAGCTGACCAGCTCGCCGCGCTCGACCTCGTCGGCGACGACGAGCTTGCTCACGAACCCGACGCTCAGGCCGGCCTGGACCGAGCGCTTGATCGCCTCGTTGGAATCGAGCTCCCAGCGGTTTGCCGGGTGGTAGGAGGAGCGGGCCATGTGGCGCTCGGCCACCGCTCTGGTGCTCGAGCCATGTTCGCGGACGAGCAGCGTCCAGCGCTCGAGGTCCGATACACGCGCCTTGCCGCGGCGCAGCTTGATCCGCCCCGGGGCGGCGATTCCAACCAGCTCGTCGTCGAGGAAGGGCTCGGCGCGCACACCATCGGGAAGCAGGGTCTCGCCGGCGACGCCGAGCGAGAACTCGCGCTTGGCGACACGATCGGCGACCCAGGCGCTGGAGCCGATTGCGATGTCGACTTCGACGCCGGGATGGCGATCGGCGAAACACTGCAGGATCGAGGGAAGCACGTAGGCGCCGGACGTCGTCGAGGCGGCCAGTGCGAGGGTCCCGGTCTCGGCTCCGCGCAGCGCGTCGAGCTCCTGCTCCAGCCCCTGCAACGTGTCGAGGACCCGGGCAGCGTGGGCGGCCACCACGCGGCCGGCCTCCGTCAAGCGGCTGGCACGGCCGTTGCGCTCAACGAGCTTCTCCCCGATCGCGGCCTCGAGCGTCTTCAACTGCTTGGTCGCCGACGGCTGGCTGATCTGGCACGCGTCCGCAGCGGCCGAGATCGAGCCGCGGCGATCGACCTCGAGCAGCAGCCGCAGCCGCGCCGGGTCGAGAGCATCAACTATGCCGGTTGGGAAAGGCATCTATAGAACGATTCGCCTAGCAGAATAGACGCCGCGCAGCTAACCTGCGAAAACCATGGGGACCGAGCCACCCGGAGCCAGCACCTGGACGGACTCCAATCTGCGGGTGCAGGGTTACTGCCTCACCCAGGCGGAGGGACGGACGCTCCGCTGGGGCCTGCGCTTCCCGACGGCGCTGTGTTTGGCGCTGGTCGTGACCGGGCTCGCACTCGAGTCTGCCGGGCTGATCTTGGCGCTGGTACCGATCGGGGCGGTCGCGGGCTGGACCCGGCGCCACCCGTTCGACCTGCTCTGGAACCACGGCGTCCGCCACCTCGCCGCCGCCCCGCCGCTGCCGCCGAACCCGACGCCGCGCCGCCACGCGTTCAAGCTGGCCACCGTCTGGCTGCTGGCCGTCGGCCTGCTGTTCGCGTTCGGGCAGAGTGCCGCCGCGCTCGCGCTGGGCGCCGTTCTGGTCGGCGTCTGCGGCCTGGTGACGGCGACCGGCTTCTGCGTGCCCTCGACCCTGCTCGGCGTCTGGTGGCGGTGGCGAGGGACGAGCACGGTCCCGACGTAGGATGTAGGGCCGATCAAGGAGGAAGAGATGGAGGCGAACCTCGACACCCGAGAGCTGGAGACGAAGGTCAAGGACATGTATCGCCACGTGGCCGAGGAACCCGATGGCGACTACCACTTCGAGCTGGGCCGCTCGCTCGCCAGCCGTCTCGGCTACCCGGACGACGCGCTGGACCAGATCCCCGCCGCGGCGATCGAGTCGTTTGCCGGCGTCGGCTACTTCTTCGACCTCGCCCACCTCTCCGAGGGCGAGAGCGTGATCGACCTCGGCAGCGGCTCGGGCATGGACGCCTTCCTCGCGGCGCTGAAGGTGGGCCCGGGGGGCCGGGTCGTGGGCGTGGACTTCACCCGGGAGCAGCTCGAGAAGGCTCGCAGCCTGGCCGAGGCGGCCGGCGTCGGCCAGCTGACGCTTCGCGAGGGGCGAATCGAGAGCCTCCCGGTCGAGGACGCCAGCGCCGACTGCGTGATCTCCAACGGCGTCATCAACCTCTCGCCGGAGAAGCAGCGGGTGTTCGCCGAGGTTGCGCGCGTGCTGCGGCCCGGGGGGCGGATGGCGATCGCCGACATCGTCAGCGAGCAGCAGATGAACGAGTCAATCGTCTGCGACGCCGACCTGTGGGCGTCGTGCATCGGCGGAGCTGCGCAGGAGGACGCCTACCGTGAGGCGATCGAGGATGCCGGGCTGCGAATCGAGGACATCAAACAGAACCCGTACGAGTTCATCTCCCAGCGAGCCCTCGACGCCAGCGCCAAGTACGGCGTCAAGAGCGTTTCGCTTCTCGCGGTGAAGGCTCGAGCGTAGCGCGCCGCTAGACGCGCGGCGGAGGCGGCGGGGGGCCCGCGCCGGGGCGGCGGTCGAAGGCCATGAACAGGCCGACGACGAAGCCGATCGCGCCGACGACCATCAGGATCAGGCCGACGGTGGAAAGGTCGACGGCGTCCCAGCTGTCGTTCACCGCGAAGCGCAGGATCGCGCCGACGGCGACGAGGACGAGTCCGGTACCCATGGTCATCGGCGGGATCCTCTCAGACTCGGCGGTCGCTCAGACGCCGGCCTTGGCGAGAGCGTCGGTGAGCTCGTCGGCGTTGAAGGCGCCCTCGATGCGCGCGACCACCTTGCCGTCGCTGTCGATCACGAACAGCCAGGGCTCGGTCTCGAGCCCATACGCGGTCAGCTGCGGGCGCACGCCTTTGTTGGGGTCGTTGTCGGTGAAGACCTCCATGTGGATGAAGGCCACATCGTCGCCGACCTCGGACTTGACCTGCTCGGCGACGTCCACGACCGGCCCGCAGACGCGGCTGACGCAGAGGGCCGGGGTGGCGAACAACAGGACCACGGGCTGCTTGCCGATCACGTCCGCGAGGTCGACGTCGTGCATCGTGTCGTGGGGGTCGCGGGTGTCGATCTGGGAGACGTCGCCCCCCTCGGCGACGGTGGGCGTGTGCACCGAAGGAGCCTTGTCGCCGACCGCCGGAATCTGCTCGTTCTTGGAGACCACGATGCTCGGCATCCGGGTGGCCACCATCTGGTCGCCGTCGCGGATCATCGCCACCAGGCGCCACTCCCCGGTGCGGTCGAGGTCGACGTTGCTGCGGTAGACGACCTTGGCTGCGTCGGGGTCATCCGAGGTGGTGCGCCCCTCGAAGGCGGGATCGGTCTCCAGGCTTTCGACCTCGGCCGGATAGGGCCCCGTGGCGACGCCCTTGGGGCCGGGCGCGGCGTAGAGGGCGACCTGGCCGTCGGTGATCTGCGTGCGATCGACGCTGAAGAGGCCGAAGCCGACGCGGTTGGGCCCCGGTGTGAACACCGACCCCGAGGGCAGGGCGACGATCTCATTCGTCGGCTTGGGAGTGGTCAGCAGCTCGTCGAGCGTCTGGCCCTTGGCCTCCGGGAAGGCGGACGCCGGCGGAGCCTCGGCGGCGGCCATGTCGGGGCCGGCATCCTCGTCGTCGCCGCAGCCGGCGAACAGCGTCAGGGCGAAAACAGCGCCCGCCAGGGCGGGCGCGATCAAGTGTCGGCGGGGGCTGCCCGGTCGCGGCATCCGGCCATCCTAGGGGTGGCGGCTAATCGGCGGGTAAGCGCGGGCCCGGCGCAGATAGGGTGCGGCGAAACCTGAATCGAGCGAAGGAGACGGCTTGGCGGCGCGAGCGGCACTGGTGACAGGAGGATCGAGCGGCATCGGGCTGGCGATCGCGAAGGCGCTGGGCGAGGACGGCTACGGGGTGACCCTCTCGGCGCGACGCCCGGACAAGCTCGAGGCCGCCGGGCGCGAGCTCGAGGCCGCCGGGCGCGACGTTCAGGTCGTCGCCGCCCAGATGACCGAGGAGGCGGAGCTGACCGAGGTCTTCGCCAAACACCGCGAACGCTTCGGCCGCCTCGACGTGCTGGTCAACAACGCCGGGGTCGGCATCGGCTCGCCGATGGCGGAGATCCAGACCAAGCACCTCGACATCCAGCTCGACGTCAACCTGCGGGCGGTGATCATCGGCACCCGCGAGGGGCTGCCGATGCTACGCGAGGCGGGCGCCGAGCACGGCAAGGCGCTGATCGTCAACACGGCCTCGATCGCGGGTAAGTCAGGGCAACCCTGGCTCTCGGTCTACTCGGCGACGAAGGCGGCGGTGATCGGCTTCAGCCAGGCGACCCAGAAGGAGTTCCAGGCCGACGGTATCCAGGTGACGGCGCTGTGCCCCGGGTTCGTCGACACGCCGATGACCGAGTTCGTCAAGGGCCAGGTCGAGGCCGACGCGATGATCCGCCCGGACGACATCGCCGCCTCGGTGCGGTTCCTGCTGGCGACGTCGCCGGCGTGCCTGGTGCCGGAGATCGTCTTCACCCGTCCGGGCGAGGAGCTCAGCTCCGCTGTCTAGCTCTGGGGCCGACCGGCTCGGGGCAGGCTCAGGCCAGGCGCAGGCGTTCGCGCAGCGCCCGTGCCCTGCGGCGTCTGATCGCGATCTGGCCATGGGCCGGCGATGGAACCCGCAACGCGGGCTTCCGGGCCCGGGGCGCGGCGGCGCGGTCGGCGCGGATCTGCGCCGCGAGCGCCGCTATGGAGTCGCTCCCCTGCTCGTCGCGCAGGAGGCTGATCTCGAGGTAGGAGCGCAGCGCGTTGACCTCTCGGGACGTGGCCAGCCGCGGCCGCCGGGCATCGGTGAAGACATCCCAGGCGACGGCGAAGCTCGCCAGGCTGGTGCGGCCGCCGTTGCGGTGCGCGGCCAGCATCGGGCAGATCCCGCCGCTGCGCGGATCGGTGTAGGCGCCGACGATGATCTGGTTGCCGTCGATCCCGCGCAGCATCGCCCGGCGGGTGCGCTCGGGGAGTGCGTCGACGGTGGTCCGCAGGCGCTGGGCGGGGTTTCGGTGGCGGCGGCGCATGTCCCCAAGGATGACGCGGCCGGCCTCTGGCCGCGGGCGATTCCGTGCGCCCGGGATCGGATGCTGCAGGGGCGTCGGCGGTGAGCGCGGCCCGAGGGCGATACCTGGTCGCGGCCTTCGGCGACGCCGGGCACGCCTTCCCGGCGATCGCGCTGGCGCGGGCTCTCGGCGACCGTGGGCATGAGGTGCTGGTCGAAACCTGGGAGCACTGGCGCGAGGCGGTCGAGGGCGAAGGGCTGGGCTTCACCGCCGCCCAGGAGTACCAGACCTTCCCCCCTCCGGCGGCCGACGGCTCCGAGGGCCCATCCGCGGCGGACGCCGCCAAGGCGCTGTTGCCGCTGATGGAGGAGTACCGCCCGGACGCGGTGGTCAGCGACATCCTCACGCTGGCGTCCTCGCTGGCGGCGGAGATGGCGGGCCTGCCGCGGGTCTCGCTGATCCCCCACGTCTATCCCGTGCACGAGCCGGGGCTGCCGTTCTTCGCCTTCGGCGCCCAGCCGGCGCGGACGCCCGTGGGCAGGGCCATCTGGCGGCGGGCCGAGCCCGTGCTGACCGCCGGCCTGCGGCGGGGGCGCAGCGAGCTGAACGAGACCCGGGCGGTCGTCGGCCTGCCCCCGCTGGAGCGCTTCCACGGTGGGCTCTCCACCGACCTGGTGTTGGTGGCGACCTACCCGCAGCTCGAGTACCCGCGCCGCTGGCCTGAGCACACCCACGTGGTCGGGCCGATGAGCTTCGAGCTGCCCCATCCCGACGTGGAGCTGCCGGAGGGCGAGGCGCCGCTGGTGGTGGTGGCGCCGAGCACTGCCCAGGACCCGGAGGGCCGCCTCGTCCGGGTGGCGCTGGAGGCGCTCGCCGACGAGCCGGTGCGGGTGCTGGCGACTACCAATCGCCGCGACCCCGCCGCTCCGGCGCCGGCGGCGCCCGCCAACGCGGTGGTGGTCGACTGGCTCTCCTACTCGCAGGCGATGGCGGCCGCCGACCTGGTGATCTCCCACGGCGGCCACGGCACGGTCTGCCGGGCACTGGGCGCGGGGGTTCCGGTGCTCTGCTGCCCGGCGGTCGGCGACATGACCGAGAACGCCGCGCGCGTGCAATGGGCCGGCGCGGGGCTGATGCTGCCATGGCGGCTGACGGGCGCCGGCGCAGTGCGGACGGTGGTCAGGCGGATGGTGGGGGACGCGCGCTTCGGGGCCTCGGCACGCTCGATCGCGCTCTGGTCCGGCGAGCATGACGGTGCCGTCACGGGGGCGGGGATCATCGAGCAGCTCCGGGGGAGGGACTCGAACCCTCAACCTATCGGTTAACAGCCGATCGCTCTGCCATTGAGCTACCCCGGATCGTCGGGCGGCGAAGGGCGGTCGCCTTCGGCCCCGCTGCCGCCAACGCAGGAATCACGATACCGAGGAGCCGCCCGCCTGCGACGCGTCGAGGAGTGGATTTGACACCTATACGGTGCTCAATCCCTCACTCGCGCGAGACCCGCGCTCAGCGGGCGGTTTCGAAGTGAGCTATGCGCTCGGCGAGCTGGGCGCGGCGGCGTTGCAGGTCCACCGAGGGGTCTCCCCCGGTCTCGGCCGCAGTCCGGATCTCACGCTCGATCATCGCGTGCTCCAGCTGGAGGAAGTTGAGCTCCATCGACTCCCGGCTCGCCGGCTCGCGCTCGGCCCGCATCACCAGGTCGGTGATCAACGAGACCAGCTCCTCGTCGTCCCGCGAAAGCCCCTCCATCGGAGCCTCCAGGTGCCCGGCAAGCCAGTCGCGGGCGCGTTCGACCTGGGGCGAGGAGAGGTGCTCGGCCGTCAGCCGTTGGAGGAACTCCTGGCCGTCGGCGGGCGAGGCGATCGCCATGTAGAGCAGCGCCCGTTCGCGGCGTTCACGAGCGCTCAGGGCCCGCAGCGCCTCGGGCGCGGGCCGGGCCGGCGCCTCGGCTCCGTCGTCAGCTCCGCCCTGAGCTTCCACCTTGGTCACCGGCTTCGGCCGCGCCCCCGGCCCATCGCCGCGACCCGCCGCCGCAACCCGCCTGGCGACGAGGCCGGCGTCGGCGTCGAGGCGACCCGCGGTCTCGCGCTCGAGCTCCTCGCGGGTGATCGACTCCGGCATCCCGGCGAGCACCGGAACCACCTCGTCGAGCGCGCGATCACGGCCGGACGGCGAGCTCAGGTCGGCGTCCTCGAGCAGCATCCGCACGTGGAAGACCGGGAGATCGTCGGCGGCGTCGACCGTCGCCCGGAACGCGTCCGCCGCGTCGCTGCCCGCCCCCTTTCCGGCGAGCGTGTCGGCCGGGTCCTCCCCGGCCCTCATCCCCGCCACCCGTAGCCGCACCCGCTTGCCGGCGGCAACCCGCTGGGCGCGCAGCATCGCCTCCCGCCCGGCGCGGTCGGCGTCGAGCGCGAGCACGACCTCGTCGGCGTGGGAGGCCAACAGCTGCACCTGCTCGGGGGTGATCGCAGTCCCCATCACCGCGACGGCCTCCTCGATCCCGGCCTGGTGTGCGGCGAGGACGTCGGTGTAGCCCTCGACGACCACCGCACGACCGGCCTTCGCCATCGCCGCCCGGGCCCGGTCGATCCCGTAGAGGGTGCGCTTCTTGCGGTAGAGCTCGCCCTCGGCGGAGTTCAGGTACTTCGGCTTCTGGTCGGGGCGCATCGCCCGGGCACCGAACCCCTGGACGCGCCCGCGGGCGTCGCGGACGGGGAACATGATCCGGGTGCGGAAGCGGTCGTAGGGGTTGCCCTGCTTGTTGCGGACCAGCAGCCCGGCCGCGTACAGCTCCTCGATCGAATAGCCGGCGCTCTGGCCGCGCTTCAGCACCGTGTCCCAGGCGCTCGGGGCGTAGCCGACCCCGAAGTCGCGCAGCACCTGCTCGCCGAGCCCGCGCGAGGCCAGGTAGGAGCGCGCCTTGCCCGCCTCCTCGGCGTCCCAGAGGAAGCTGGAATAGAAGCCCGCGGTCCGTTCGAGCACCTCGCCCAGGCGCGCCCGGCGCTTTCGCGCCTCCTCGGCCTTCGGGTCCTCGGCCTCGCGCTCGACCTCGACCCCGTAGCGGTCGGCCAGCGCCTCGACCGCGTCGGCGAAGGCAAGGCCCTCCTTCTCCTCGACGAACTTGATCACGTCGCCACCGACCCCGCAGCCGAAGCAGTGGTAGAGCTTCTCGCGGGGGTCGACCGAGAAGCTCGGGGTGCGCTCGTCGTGGAACGGGCAGAGGCCGCTGAAGCGCGCGCCGGCGCGGCGCAGGTCGGTGTAGGCCGAGACGACCTCGACGATGTCGGCCGCCTCCTTGACCTGTTCGATGCCCTGCTGGGAGAACCGCGCCACGGGGCGGAATCTAGAGGCGCGACTCCTCCGGCAGCGCCAGCCGCCGGAAGGTCGCGATGCAGTAGCGATCGGTCATCCCGGCCAGCCAGTCCGTGATCCGCTGCACCTCGTCGGCTCCGGGCGCCACCTCCGGCACCTGGTCGGGATGCGCGAGCGAGTGCTCGAACAGCCCCCGCAGCGTTCGCCGCACGCGCTCGTGCTCCGAGCGCGCCTCCGCCGACAGGTAGACGCGCTCGAACATGAACTTGCGCAGCCGCAGCATCGCGCCGCCGACCTCCTCGCTCTGGACGATGTCGCGGGCCAGCCGCGACTTCTCGACGATGTCGCTGACCAGGGTGTCGATCCGCCTCGCGCCCGTCGGCCCCAGCAACTCGATCTCCTCCACGGGCAGGTCCTCCGGGGCGACGATCCCGGCGCGGAGGGCGTCGTCAATGTCGTGGTTGATGTATGCCACCCGATCGACCAGCCGGACGACGCGGCCCTCGAGCGTGCCGGGCGTCTCGGAGCCGGTGTGGCGGAGGATCCCGTCGCGCACCGGCTCGGTCAGGTTGAGGCCGCGGCCGTCGCGCTCGAGCACGTCCACCGTGCGCAGCGAGTGCCGGTTGTGCTTGAACGACCCATCGCAGTGCTCACGTAGGAGCTCGTCGAGGACCTCCTCGCCGATGTGGCCGAAGGGCGGGTGGCCGAGGTCGTGGCCGTAGCCGATCGCCTCGGTCAGGTCCTCGTTCAGCCCCAGCGCGCGCGCCACCGCGCGGGCGATCCCGCAGGTCTCCAGCGTGTGCGTGAGCCGGGTGCGGTAGTGATCGCCCTCGGGGGCGATGAAGACCTGGGTCTTGTGCATGAGCCGGCGAAACGCCTTCGAGTGCACGATCCGGTCGCGGTCGCGCTGAAAGGGGGTCCGCAGCGGGGCGTCCGGCTCGGGCTCGCGGCGCAGAGCCGGATACGACGGCGTCGCCATCTCCCAGTAGAACCCGGCCTCATACGCGCGGGTGCGTTCCTCGAGCGTCTGGTCGGCCTGCGGAGCGCTTGTCGATGCCGTTTCCTGCACTGCACCCAGAGCATAGGCTGCGTCCATGCCCGATTCTCCCCTCGGGGCGATCTCAAGCGACCAGCAGCGGCCGATCGATCTCGTCCTCGAGGGCGGCGGGGTCAAGGGCATCGGGCTGGTGGGCGCGCTGGACGTGCTGGCAAGGCACAACTTCGTGCCGCAGCGAATCGCGGGAACGTCGGCGGGGGCGATCGTGGCGTCGCTGCTGGCGGCGGGCTACGAGCCCGGCGAGCTGCGGGCGATCCTGATGGACCTCGAGCTGACCCGGTTCATGGACGAGGGGCCCGAAGACCGGGTGCCGATCATCAAGCGCCCGCTCAGCATCCTCACCCAGAAGGGCATCTTCGAGGGCGACGAGCTGCTGCGCTGGATGGAGGAGAAGCTCGCCGCGAAGAACGTCGAGACCTTCGGCGACCTGATCTACGAGGAGACCACGGACCCGCGGCGGCGCCATCGCCTGCAGATGATCGCCTCGGACGTCACCGACAGGGAGATGCTGATCCTCCCCCGGCACGCCGAGAAGTTCGAGACCAGGCCCGACGACCTGCCGGTGGCGCAGGCGGTGCGGATGAGCATGGGGATTCCGATCTTCTTCGAGCCCTGGCGCTGGGGCGACAACCTGATCGTCGACGGGGGGCTTCTCTCCAACTTCCCCGTGTCGCTGTTCGACGCACCGCCGGGGGAGCGCCTCTGGCACACGTTCGGCCTGCTATTGGCCGAGGACAGGCCCGAGGAATCGGTCGCCGAGCGCCTCGAGCGCCCGGACCCCGGCCGTGGCGGGCCCAACATCATCGAGTTCGGAAAGAGCCTGCTGCAGACGATGCTGGAGGCCCACGACCGGATGTACGTCAGCAACGCCAGCTTCCTGCGGACGATCATGATCCCCACCCTGGGGGTCCGGACGACGGAGTTCACCCTTTCGGCGAAGCGAAAGCAGGAGCTGTACGAGTCCGGGCAGGCCGCCGCGAAGAAGTTCCTCGAAAGTTGGAAGCCCGAGGTCTTCGAGGCCATCCACAACGCCGGCGATGCGGCGCCGGGCCGCAGGGAGCTGGTCTCCAGAGCGCTGCCCGACGAGGGCAGCTAGCCCGTCGCCTCGCTGGGGCCGACCTCGCCGCTCTGGCGCAACACCAGGTAGGTGAGCCACATCGCGAAGGCGAAGATCGGCACGCCCATCGCCGCTTTGGCGATGCCGAGGGCGACCAGCGAGTCGCTGAGATAGAGCGGCAGCTGCACGGCCAGGCGGACGACGAAGACCGCGACCCAGATCCAGCTCGCCCGCGAGTAGAGGCGCACCCGCTCCGGCTGGCGGCGCCACTCCATCCCTTCGCCGGTGAGCGGCCCGATGATCACCCCGAGCAGCGGCCAGCGGATCCAGATCGAGACCGCGTAGGCGACCGCGTAGGCGGCGTTGAGCAGCAGCCCCGGCAGGAAGAAGTCCTCGGCCCGGCCGGTGCGGCTGGCGATGAAGGCGGCGATGCCGACGCCGATCAGGCCGGCGAAGGCGAACTGCAGCGTCTCGCGGCGAACCAGCCGCACCACGGTCAGCAGGACCGCCAGGCCGACCGCCGCCCAGATCGCGAGCTGGAGGTCGCTGCCGCTGACGGTGTAGGCGAGCACGAAGGCCAGCCCCGGCAGGCCAGAGTCGGCGAGGCCCCGCGGCCCGCCCAGCGCGTCGACCAGGTCAAGTCGGTCCTTCGACTCGGGGTCCATCCCGCGCATGATCGCGGCTGGGCGCGGGCCGGGGCGGGTCAGGCCGCGGCGCGGAGCTGCACGTGGGCGTGGTGCTCGAGCGTCTCGGTGACTGCGCGCTCGGTCTGGCGAAGCGCGCGCGCCGACCCCGACGGCGTCGCCGCCAGGGGGCTGCCGAGGGCATCCACCATGAACGAATGGGCGTCGGGCGAGAGCTCGAATCCGCCGCGCTCGCAGGCGCCGCAGACCACTCCCCCCGCCGCGCCGGAGAAGCCGCTGAGCTCGCGGGTCTCGCCGCAACGGGCGCAGCTGGCCAGCTCGGGGGCGAACCCGGCCGCCATCGCCAGCTTCAGCCTGAAGGCGAGGGCCGTAGCGTGGCCGGCGGCGCCGTCGATGTCGGGCGAGACCGGCGAGCGGCCGCTCCCCGGCTCGTCGCCGTCGAGCAACTCCAGGTACCTGCAGAGCAGGTTGTAGGCGGCGGGGTTGGGCTCGTTCGAGTCGAGCAGGCGCAGCACCGCGTCGCAGGCGCGCGACGCGGCCGCCAGCGAGGGGCCCGACTCGCGTAGGTCGGAGTGGGCGTTGAGGGTGTGCGCCGCGGTCACGGTCGCCAGCTCGCCGCGCCCCTGGTAGAGCACCAGGTCGAGCCGGAAGAACGGCTCCAGCCGGCCTCCGAAGCGCGACCGCGGCCGCCTCGCGCCCTTCGCGATCGCGTTGATCCGCCCCCGCGTCCGGCTGTAGAGGTGCAGCACGCGATCCGCCTCCGCGTAGCGAATCGAGCGGAGCACGATCGCCTCGGTCTTGAAGCTGCCCGGCATGCGGGCGGAAGATTGCCCTCCGGGTCGGACGCTGAGCTCACCGCCGCGCCCTCGCCCTGGGACGGCGGCGCCGCCGCAGGCGCATCTGGCAGCGGGGGCAGAAGTAGGTCGAGCGCCCGCCGACGACGATCCGCCGGATCTCGGCGCCGCAGCGCGGGCACTCGCGGCCCTCGCGGGTGTGGACCAAGAACTCGTCCTGCATCGAGCCCCGCTCGCCGCGGGCGTCGCGGTAGTCGTCGATCGAGGACCCTCCCTGCGCCAGCGCCACCTCGAGCGTCTCGACGATCGATTCGCGCAGCGCCTCGCAATGCTCGGGGCGCATCGATCCCGCCGGGGACAGCGGGTGCAGCTCGGCGCGAAACAGGGCCTCGTCGGCGTAGATGTTGCCGATCCCGGCGATCCGGCTCTGGTCGAGCAGGAACGCCTTCACCGGCGCCTTGCGTCCGCTCGCAATCTGCCTCAGGACATCAGGCGTGAACGCCGGTTCGAGCGGCTCGGGCCCGAGCCGGCTGCCGAGGTACTCCTCGAGCCGGTCGCGGCCGTCGAGCACGATCCCGGTCCCGAACCGGCGCAGGTC
>JBKJZF010000197.1:0-3476 GCA_046715315.1 Solirubrobacterales bacterium
CGCCGATGGAGTGCTTCCAGGCCGACCGCGAGGGGCGCGTGCTCTGCTCGCACGAGTCCGACGGGGACAGTGCCTGCGCGACGAAACTGCTGTGGACGCGCGTCCAGGGCGGGATCAACAAGGCGCTCACGGGTACGACCCTCGCCGACCTGGTCGAGTTCGCCGACAGCCACGCGCCGAAGGCGACCCTCGCCGGCAACGCCGCCTAGGCGCGGCGCGAGCCTCAAGCCGCAAACCACCTACCAACGACGGAGCCTGATGTCCGACCTCAAGATCACCAACCTTCACGTACGCGCCGAGGACAAGGATATCCTCAAGGGCCTCGACCTCGAGGTCTCCAAGGGGCAGATCAACGCCCTGATGGGACCCAACGGCTCGGGCAAGTCGACGCTGGCGAACGCGATCATGGGACACCCGGCGCTGGAGGTGACCGAGGGCTCGATCGAGTTCATGGGTGAGGACATCACCGACGCCGATCCCGAGGAGCGCTCGCGGATGGGCCTCTTCCTCGCCTTCCAGTACCCGGTCGCGATCCCCGGCGTGACCGTCGCCAAGTACCTGCGGATGGCGCTCAACGCCCATCGCGAGGCGCGCGACGAGCCCGAGATCAAGCTCAAGGACTTCCGCCTGATGACGGAGGAGGCGATGGAGCTGGCGAAGATCCCCAAGGAGTTCTCCAGCCGCTATCTCAACGACGGCTTCTCCGGCGGCGAGAAGAAGCGGATGGAGATCCTGCAGCTGGCGATGCTGCGCCCCCAGCTCGCGGTCCTGGACGAGACCGACTCCGGCCTCGACATCGACGCCCTGCGGGTGGTCGCCGACGGGGTCAACCGCGTCGCCGGCCCCGGCATGGGCGTGCTCATCATCACCCACTACCAGCGCATCCTGCACATGGTCAAGCCCGACCAGGTGCACGTGATGTTCGAAGGCCGGATCGTCAAGCAGGGCGGGCCGGAGCTCGTGGATCAGCTCGAGAAGAGGGGCTATGGCTGGATCCGCGAGGAGGTCGAGGCGGCGACCGCCTGATGACGAGCGCGGTCGCCACCTTCCCGCTGGAGAAGGTCCGGGCGTCCTTCCCGGCGCTTCAGCGCGAGGTCAACGGCAAGCCGATCGCCTACCTCGACTCGGGCGCCTCCTCCCAGCGGGTGCTGGCGTCGATCCAGGCGGTAGACCGCTACGAGCGAGCCCATCACTCCAACGTCCACCGCGGCTCGCACACGCTTTCGGTGGAGGCCACCGCGGCCTACGAGGGCGCCCGGGCGACCGTCGCCGATCACCTCGGCGCGCCGGACCGCCGCGAGGTCGTCTTCGTCCGCAACGCGACCGAGGGGATCAACCTCGTGGCCCGCGCCTGGGGCGCGGCGAACGTCGGCGCCGGCGATCGCATCCTGCTGACCGAGATGGAGCACCACTCCAACATCGTCCCCTGGCAGCTGCTGGCCGCGTCCGTCGGCGCCGAGATCGACTGGACGCCGGTCACCGACGACGGCCTGCTCGACATGGGGGCGTTCGCGGGCCTGCTGGAGCGAGGCCCGAAGCTGGTCGCCGTCGCGCACGTCTCGAACGTGCTCGGCACCCAGAACCCGCTCGCCGAGATCTCCCGCCTAGCCCACGAGGCCGGCGCCCTGGTCCTCGCAGACGGCGCCCAGGGTGCGCCGAAGCTGCCGCTCGACATGGTCGCGCTGGGCGTCGACTTCTACGCGCTCACCGGCCACAAGCTGTACGCGCCGACCGGGATCGGGGCGCTTTGGACCCGGCTGGACGTGCTGCGCGAGATGCCCCCATTCATGGGCGGCGGGTCGATGATCCGCAAGGTGACCAAGCAGGGCACGACCTGGGCGGACGTGCCGGCGCGCTTCGAGGCCGGCACCCCGGCGATCTCGCAGGCGATCGGCATGGCCGCCGCGCTGCGCTGGCTCGACGGCATCGGCATGGACGCGGCCCTGGCACACGAGCGGGAGATCACCGCCTACGCGCTCGACCGCGTCGCCGAGGTTCCGGGCCTGCGGGTGTTCGGCCCACCGCCGTCGCCCGAGCGGGTCGGGCCGGTCTCCTTCGAGCTGGAGGGGGTCCACGCCCACGACGTCGCCGAGATCCTCGACCGCCACGGGGTCGCCGTGCGCGCCGGCCATCACTGCGCCCAGCCGCTGATGGAACGCCTCGGTGTCGCCGCCACCGCCCGCGCGAGCTTCGGCATCTACACGATCCGGGAGGAGATCGACCGCCTGGTCGACGGCCTCCACGACGCCCGGCGCGTGTTCGAGCTCTGATGGACGACCAGCTCTACCGCGAGGAGATCCTCGAGCACTACAAGCGCCCACACAACTTCGGGCGCCCCGACGCCTACGACCTCGATTTCTCAGACACCAACCCGCTCTGCGGAGACGAGCAGCAGGTCTTCATCAAGCTCGGCGCCGACGGCCGGGTGACCGAGGTCTCCTTCGAAGGCAAGGGCTGCGCGATCTCGACGGCCGCGACCTCGATGCTGACCGACGAGCTCGAGGGCAAGACCCGCGACGAGATCCTGCGGCTGCCGAAGGAGTTCGTGCTGGAGCTGTTGGGCATCGACATCTCGGCGACGCGGATGAAGTGCGCGCTGCTCGGGCTCAAGATCGTCAAGTCGGCCTCCCTCGGCGAGCTCGCCGACTGGGAGGACGAGGGCGAACAGGGCGACCCCACCGAGGCCGAGATCGTCTAAATGGCCGAGACCGAGACCCTCACCGTCTGCAGAACCGACCAGCTCCCCACCGGGGAGAGGCGCCTCGTAGAGGCGGACGGCCGCAAGATCGGCGTCTTTCGCTGCGACGACGGCAGCCTGGTCGCGATCGAGGACCGTTGCTCGCACGACGACGGCCCGCTCGCCGAGGGAGAGTTCGACGCGGCCGCCTGTACAGTGGAGTGTCCCCGTCATGGGTCATTGTTCGACCTGCGAACCGGGCGGCCGAAGACGCTGCCGGCCTATCAGCCGGTGGCGGTGTTTGAGGCCCGTGACGAGGGCGACGAAGTCAAACTGGAGATCTGAGGTTCACCGATGGCCACACCTGAGACAGCGGTATCCGAGAAGCAGCTGACCGACGCCGAGTCCGGCCTGAAGGAGATTGGCTCCGACTACGCCGAGCGCTTCGGCTTCCACGACCCCGAGACGGACTACGCCTACAAGGCTCCCAAGGGCCTCTCGCGCGAGGTCGTCGAGTCGATCTCCACCTACAAGGACGAGCCCGCGTGGATGCGCGAGTTCCGCCTGAAGGCGCTGGGGCACTTCGAGGACCGCCCGACCCCCAGCTGGGGCGGCAACCTCGCCCAGATCGACTGGAACAACATCCACTACTTCGTCCGCGCCTCGGACCGCAACAGCCGCGACTGGAGCGAGGTCCCCGAGGACATCAAGAACACCTTCGACCGGCTCGGCATCCCCGAGGCCGAGCGCAAGTTCCTCTCCGGCGTCGGCGCCCAGTACGAGTCCGAGGTCGTCTACC
>JBKJZF010000198.1:0-9843 GCA_046715315.1 Solirubrobacterales bacterium
CCCTGGCGGTGCTGAGGCCTCGCACCCCGCGCCGTGACGTCGCCCTGTTCGCGCTGCAGATGTGGGGCTTTGCGATGGCTCACGAGCTTCCCTACGACGACCCGGAGGCGCTTCGCCGGCGCCTGCACGTCCGCTATCCGATCCGCTCGGACCGCTGGCTCGGTGGCGGCGATCTGCCGACCGTCCGCCTGCAGCGGGCGCTGGCCAGGGAGGGGGAGGTGACCATGCTCGACCGCGTGCTCAGCGCGGCCCACTGGGCCTGGTTCTTCCAGCCGCACCTGTCGCTGGTCTACGTGCTCGCGCGCGACGGCGACCACTTCCCCCGCGCCGCCCGGCAGATGGCCGCGACCTACGACCTCGGCTGCGCGATCTACTTCCTGGTCCCGACCGCGCCGCCGTGGTGGGCGTCGGAGCAGGGGTACATCGACGAGGAGCTGAAGCGGGTGCGGACCGAGGTGGCCGAGCAGGATCTCCCTCCCGGTCTGCGCCGGATCATGGTCGACGTCGGCGAACAGGTCTGGGGGCGGGCGTGGCCGCGGATGTTCGACTCGCTCAACGGCAACCCGTGGGCGGCGATGCCCTCGCTTGACTTCGCCACCTCGCTGATGTCGGCGCTGCTGCTCTCGGAGGCCGATCCGCTCGCCGGCGCGGCCGGCTGGGCCTACGCGCTATCACTGGGGTTCGCGCTCGTCTACCTGGGCGAGCACTACCTGGCCGACGTGCTGGCGGGAGCCGCGCTGGTGGTGATCGTCCGCAAGGGCGAGCCGCTGGCGGAGCCGCTGGTGGCGAGCGGAAACCGGGTGCTGCAGCGCCTCGAGCGCATCGCCAACGGCTGAGCGAGCGCCCGACGGCGCCCGGGGCGCCGTCCCGCCGGGCTCGCCTGCGAGGATAGGGAGCAGATGGCCGTGCCCGGTGCAGACCAACCGGACGATGGGGGGCAGGTCTCGGGCACCCAGGATGAGGGCTTGGGAGCCGCCGACGAGGACGACGAGGACGGCGGCGAGCCGTCGTTCTTCGCGGACCCCAAGCGCCTGGTTCAGACCGGGCTGATCGTCGTCGTCCTGATCGGCGGGATCTACTTCCTGCTGCCCAACATCGTCGGGCTCGACGATGCGGTCTCCAAGCTCAAGCTCGCCGACTGGGTGTGGATCACGGTGGCGCTGGCGTTCAACGTGCTCGCCTTCGCTTCCTATGTGGCGCTCTTCCGCGGGGTGGTCGGCGAGCGCACGCTGCACCTGGAGTGGAGCGAGTCGTACCAGATCACGATGGCCGCCCTGGCGGCCACGCGGCTGTTCTCGGCCGGTGGCGCGGGCGGCATCGTCCTCACCTACTGGGCGCTGCGCAAGGCCGGCATGCCCAGGCGCCAGTCGGCCTGCCGGATGGTCGCCTTCCTCGTCCTGCTCTACGCGGTCTACCTGCTGACCCTGATCATCGACGGGGTGCTGCTGGAAAGCGGCGTGCTCCACGGCCCCGACCCGGCGGGCCTGACGATCATCCCCGCTGCGATCGCCGGGGTCGTGATCCTGGTCGTCCTCGCGATCGCGCTGCTGCCAGAGGACTTCGAGCGCCGGATCTCAGCCGAGCGAGGCGGCCGCGCCGGCGCCCTGCTGCGTCGCGTCACGACGGTCCCGGCGACGCTTGCGAGCGGCATCCGCACGGCGATCGACTTCGTTCGCAACCCGTCGCAGGGAGGACTGGCGATCGCCGGCGCCGTCGGCTTTTGGACGGCGAACATCGGCATCCTCTGGGCCAGCTTCCACGCCTTCGACGTGCACATCCCGCTCGGGGTGGTGATCCAGGGCTTCTTCATCGGGATGGTCGCCAACCTGATCCCGTTCGTGCCGGGGGGAGTGGGAGCCGTCGACGCCGGGATGATCGGCACCTTCGTGCTCTTCGGCCTGCCCGCCAGCGAGGTGTTCGCGGCCGTCCTCGTCTACCGCCTGATCGCCTTCTGGCTGCCGATCCCTCCCGGGATCGTCGCCTTCTTCCAACTGCGGCGCACGGTCGCCCGCTGGGAGCAGGAGCGGGGGCGGGGGGCGGTCGGCTCCGACGCGGCGGAGTCGCTGCCGGGGCCGGCGCCGGGGCCGATGGCGGATACCGGGACCGAGCCGGCCGAGAGCTCGGCCGGGGGCTTCCAATACTTCATAAAATGAAGTACCCTCTGTGTAGCGAAACTGCCGCCGGCCCGGCTGCTGAAGTGGGCGGATCGGCCAGCAAGGAGACTTGAGTGAGATGAGCGAGCAGCGAGTGGAGAACGTGATCATCCTCGGAGGCGGCCCGGCCGGCTACACCGCCGCCCTGTACACGGCGCGCGCCAACCTCGAGCCGCTCCTGATCGAGGGCTTCCAGTGGGGCGGCCAGCTCCAGAACACGACCGACGTCGAGAACTACCCCGGCTATCCCGAGGGGATCATGGGGCCCGAGATGATGCAGCAGTTCCGCGCCCAGGCCGAGCGCTTCGGCACCCGTTTCGTCACCGACGACGCGACCCGGGTAGAGCTCTCCGACGGCGAGATCCAGCGCGTCTTCATCGACGACTCAGAGCATCAGGCCCGGACCGTGATCCTGGCGATGGGCGCGGAGCCTCGCCGGCTGGGGATCCCCGGAGAGCAGGAGCTTGCCGGCCGGGGCGTCTCCACCTGCGGCGTCTGCGACGGGGCCTTCTTCAAGGGCGAGAAGGTGGTCGTGATCGGCGGCGGCGACTCGGCGATGGAGGACGCGATCTTCGTCTCCAAATTCGCCTCGGAGCTGACGATCGTCCACCGCCGGGACGAGTTCCGCGCCTCGAAGATCATGCTCGAGCGAGCGCGCGAGCGCGAGAACATCTCCTTCATGACCCCGTGTGAGCCGCTCGAGTTCGTCGCCGGCGAGGACGGCAAGATCGCCAAGGTCCGCCTGCGCAACACCGAGACCGGCGCCGAGTCAGACCTCGAGGTCGGCGGCGCCTTCGTCGCCATCGGCCACGAGCCGCGGTCCGAGCTCGTCGAGGGGGTCGTCGACACCGACCCCAACGGCTACGTGCTCACCCAGTCGGGCTCGACCCGGACCAACCTCGCGGGAGTGCTCGCCGTCGGCGACCTGGTCGACCACACCTATCGACAGGCCGTGACCGCCGCCGGCACCGGCTGCATGGGCGCCCTCGACGCCGAGTGGTACCTGCGAGACACCCCGCCGTCTGGAGAGGCGCACTGGCAGCGCGGCGGCCAGCCGACCGAGATCGGACCGCCGGTCTCGACCCCCTCCTAGGGCCATCGAGAGGCTCTCGACGGCTGATCGCGGCTGTCGCGGAGCGCTGGCGGGTCGGAAGCCCGGGTGCGAGGAAGCGGCCGAAGTCGAAGCCGTCGCCGAGTATGACGGCGATCAGCTCCTGCTGGCGCCTGATCCGGTCGAGATCGGGAAGCCATCCGGGAGGGGCCGGCCCGCGGCGGGAGCGGGCGCCGACCCAGGCGTGGATCCGCTCTCCGGATAGCATGCACCTTGGTCATCACGCGGCCCTTGTTCACGACCTTGTCCAGGTCCTCCTCGATGATCTTCACCGAGGTGTCCGGGTAGTGGTCGGAGTCCTTCGCCACCGCGAAGGCGCGCTCGGGCTTCAGCACCTGCCGTCGAGGTAGGCGTCTACGAGATCGGGCTGCGACATCTCGCTGATCCTAGGTGCACTTGCGGTCCAGCCACTCGACTTCGTCCTCGGCCGGCTTGAGCTTGATCCGGTGGCGCCGCGAGTTGTTGGAGAGGTCGGACTCGATGATCTGGGAGGGGTCGGGGACCGCGTGCTCGGGGTTTGCGGTCGAGACCAGGCAGTAGATGCCCTTGTTCACACCGGTGAGGTCCAGGCGCTGGCCCGGGAGGTCGTATCTGTAGGTGTCGGCGTAGCCGACCGAGATGCCCATACGGCCGGGACCGCCCTCCTCGTCGCCGAAGCCGCAGCCCTGGATCCCCTCCGGGTAGACGCCGAAATCGGGCGAGCCCGGCAGGTCGGGGTAGGGCTGGTCGCCGTCGACGATGCAGAAGCCGATCTTCCTCGAGGGGCCGGCGAGCAGCTGCTGGGTGTGGACGTCGGTCAGCGAGTACTGCGAGAAGTCCTGGAAGTGCCAATGGTTGTGCTTGGGGTGGAACTCGAAACAACCGACGCGGGGGTCGTTGGCGACGCCGTCAGGCTCCTCCGAGCCTTCCGGGTCGTACCGCTGATTGCCGTTCGAGTCCTCGTAGATCCGCTGGTTGGCGTCGAGGTCGGCGCCATCGGGGAACTGGCTGCTTGCTTCGCAGACCCCGGACGGCGGGTCGGTGGCGAACAGCTCCAGCGGGCCCTGGCCGGCGTTGGCGATGCGGTTGGAGAGGCGCAGGATCGTCTTGCCCGAGCCAGTCTTCTGTAGGTGCAGCGAGGGCTCGTAGCCCGGCGCCAGGGTCCTGAGGTCGGGCAACAGCTCGGCGGCCGGGGCGCCCGCGGTGACGTTCGCCGCCAGCCCGATCGATGCCGCGGCGCAGATCGCGATCGCGGCCGCAAGGCCTATCCGTATCCGATGAGCGAGGTCCATCGCTGCCAGTCCCCGGGCCGAGCCTAGCACCGCCGACGGGGCGCCTCCAGCATGGGGTGGGGTTTTCCATCATTGCGATGGGAAACCCTCCGAACGACCGGATTCTCGGCGAGATCGCCGGTCGGCAGCACGGCCTCGTCACACGTCGACAGATGCTCGCGGCCGGCCTCGGCCGCGGCGCCATCGAGCGACGTCTTCGCACGGGCAATTTGGTCCCGTTTCATCGCGGCGTCTATCTGGTCGGCCACACGGCCGAAACGCGTCGTACGAAGGACATGGCCGCCGTCCTCGCATGCGGCGACCGCGCCGTCCTTACCCACCGCAGCGCCTGCGACCTCTGGAAGCTCCTCCCTCACCCATCCAATACCGGCGAGATCGATGTCACCGTCGCGGCTGCAAGGACGGTGACGCGCCCGGGCATCCGTGTCCACCGCACCGACTCGCTGGCTCGACGCGACATCCGGATCATCGAGGGCGTCCCGGTCACCACCCCGGCGCGCACCGTTCTCGATCTCGCCGCGGTCGTCGCCGCGGGCGATCTCGAGTCAGCCGTTGCCGAGGCCCACGCCCGCGGCCTCGCCCGCGAGCGCCAGCTTCGTGACCAGCTCGACCGCAACCGCGACCGGCCCGGAGCGGGAGCCCTCCGCGCCCTCCTCGACAGGGCAACCGACCCGGCCCTGACCCACTCGGAGGCGGAGCGCCTGCTCCTGAGGCTGGTCCGCCGCAGCGCGGTGCCCCACCCGGCCGTCAACGCCCGGATCGGCCAGTTCGAGGTCGATTTCCTCTGGCGTGAGCAGCGGCTGATCGTCGAGGTGGACGGTTTCGCTTTCCACTCCGGCCACACGGCCTTCCAGCGCGATCGCCGACGTGGCGCCGAGCTGACCGCGGTGGGCTTCTCCGTGATGCTGGTTACCTGGAGCCAGCTCGTCGAAGAGCCCGACGATGTGGTCCGACGCATCCGCGCGGCGCTCAACACCCCGCGCTGAAGGCGTTGGGACCCCGGGGCCTCCGACGTTGGTTTTTCCATCACTACGATGGGAAATCCCACGAACGATCGAGGAGAGCGCGATGGCCGTCGTCGAAGCACCGGTGAGCCTGGACCAGGTCGGGCTGAAGCCGTTCCACGAGTTCGACGAGGCGAACGCGACCTGGCCGCGGGGCGATCGCCCGGCGGCGATCCGCGAGGCGGCGGCTGAGTTCCGCGCCCGCTTCGCGACGCCGGAAAACCGCGTCCGCGGTATCCGCACGGTCGACATCGCCTCGGCCGGCTACCCGCTCAAGTTCGCCTTCGGCGGGGCGGCCAAGGGCCCCAACCCCTACGTCAACATCATCAACCGGTTGCAGGTCATCCAGTTCGAGGGCTTCGACGGCGCCCTGCGCACCCTGGCCTACGAGCCGACGGTCCCCGAGGGCCCGGCCGAGGCGCCCTACTACGCGCAGCAGATCGAGCGGCTGGGCGAGTTCCTCTCCTACAAGGTGCTGGCGACGATCTGGAACCAACCCGACGAGGCGCTGGCGAAGGCCGGACTGCGGGTCGAGGACGTCGACTACGTCAGCTTCGACCACCTTCACGTCCAGGACCTGCGCTTCGTGCTCGGGACCACGGAGCCGATCGAGGGCGAGAGCGCGCCCCGCCGGCCGCTGTTTCCGAACGCCAAGCTGATCGCCCAGCGCAAGGAGTGGGACACCTTCGCCTCGCTGCACCCGATGCAGTGGGCCTGGTACGTAGCCGACGGGATCAAGGACCTGATCACCGACCAAGTCGTCCTCGTCGACGGCGACGTCGAGCTGGGCAAGGGCGTGGCGCTGGTCTGGACGCCGGGGCACACCGACGGCAACCACTCGCTCTGCGTCAACACCGACGAGGGTGTGTGGGTCTCGTCCGAGAACGGCGTCGCCGCGGACAACTGGCACCCGCACCTCTCGAAGATCCCGGGGGTGCGGCGGACGGCGGAGTTCTTCGGCCGAGAGGTGATCCTCAACTCGAACACGCTCGAGGACTCGATCGACCAGTACGACTCGATGATCAAGGAGAAGGCGCTGGCCGACCCGAACCGCCGTGACCCCCGCTTCCTCAACGTCTTCCCGTCCTCGGAGATGGCGGGCTGGCGGCGTCAATGGCCGGTGGCGCCGACCTTCGCCTACGGAGGAATCAACTCGGGGTCGCTCGAGCGCCCCGGCTGATAACCGCGGCTTGAACTCCTGATAGCCACCCCGCCGCCGGGTCGTAACCTCGGAAGATGGACCGTCGCTCTTGGTCGCTGCTGCTCGTGCTCGCCGCGATCTGGGGGGCGAGCTACATGTTCATCGAGATCGCGCTGCGCGACCTCTCTCCAGGTGTGGTCGCGTGGGGCCGGATAGTCCTTGCGGCGCTGGTCCTGCTCGCCTTCGCCGGGCCATCCGGCGCCTTGCGGGGCCTCGGCTCACGCTGGCCGATGCTGGCGTTGCTCGGAGCGATTCAGGTCGCCGGCCCCTTCCTGCTGATCGCGGCGGGTCAGCAGGCGATCACCTCTTCGCTCGCCGGAATCCTCGTCACCACGGCGCCGCTGTTCACGGCGCTGCTGGCGATCTGGGTCGATCATGAGGAACGCTCCCTGGGACTGCGCCTGGTCGGCGTCCTGCTCGGCTTCGTCGGCGTGGTCGTCCTCTTGGGGCTGGACTTGAATGGCTCGGGCGCCGAGCTGCTCGGCGGGCTCGCGGTCGTGCTCGCCGGCCTCGGCTACGCCCTCGGCGGGTTCATGGTCAAGCATCGCTTCGGTGACGCCCGGCCGATTGGGGTCGCCGCCTGGGTCATGGTCGCCAGCTCGCTCTGGCTCGCTCCCGCGGCCGCCGTGTCGATGCCCAGCGTGGTCCCCGGCGCCGATTCTCTGCTGGCGTTGGCGGTGCTCGGGCTGGTCGGCACGGGCCTGGCTTTCGCGATCTACTACGAGCTCTTTGCCCGCGTCGGTCCGGCGCGCACATTGCTGGTCGCCTACCTCGCCACTGGCTTTGCCGTGGCCTATGGGGCGGCGTTGCTCGACGAGGCCATCACCGCGGCCACGATTACGGGGCTGATCCTGATCCTCGCGGGCTCCTGGTTGGCCGCCGAAGGCCGCGTGCGCCGCCGCCGGGAACGCGAGCCGGCGCCGGTCGAGAGCTGCCCGCCGGTGGCGCCCGCGGCGGACGCCTCGCGCTCCTAGCCCGGCTGGCCGGGCGGCGGAGGGGGCGGGCTCTCGGCGTCCCAGAGATCGCCTGAGTCGCGCACGAAGAAGACCTCGTGCATGCCCTCCTCGCTGCTCCCGGGCGGGCGGCCGAAGGCACTCAGCTTTCCCGACTCCGGTCGCAACACCACGTCGGGGGAGTTCATCTCGCTGACGATCAGGATGCGCACGGGCCCGCCGTCGCGGTTGATCAGCTGGTGGGCGCCGTCGGGCCCGACGCGGAAGGCGACCACCTCGCCGGCCTCCAGCCTGCGTTCGCCGTCTGGGGTGCGCAGGCTCGGGGTGCCGGAGATCACGATCAGCAGCTCCTCGTTGCCCAGGTGGTAGTGCAGCGGGAAGGCGGCCGAGCCCGGCGCCAGCTCATACAGGCTTGCGCCGAGGCGCTGCGAGCCGGCCTGCTCGCCGAGCTTGGCGCGGCGGCTGTTGAAGCCCTGGCGCTCGTTGATCCCGTCGAACTCGGGATCGAAGGCGTTCGAGGAGGCCATCAGAGTCTCTCGGCGACCTTGCCCTCCATGCTCGCTACGACCAGGCCCACGCCCGCCTCCGGCTCAGCCGGACTTGACCGGGGTCATGGCGTTGATCCCGGTCGCGTCGCGGGCGATGATCAGCTTCTGGATCTGCGAGGTGCCCTCGTACAGCGTCGTCACCCGGGCGTCGCGCAGGTAGCGCTCGACCGGATGGTCGTCGACGTATCCCGACCCGCCGTGAACCTGGATCGCCAGGTTCGCGCACTCGACCGACGACTCGCTCGCATACAGCTTCGCCACCGAGGTCTCAATCGTGCTCGGCTCGCCGGCGTCCTTGAGCTCCCCCGCCCGCCTGACCAGCAGCCGCGCAGCGTCGCGGCGGACGATCATGTCGGCGATCATCTGCTGGACGAGCTGGAAGCTGGCGATCGGGACGCCGAACTGCTTGCGCTCGGTGGAGTAGGCGACGGAGGCGTCGACGCAGCCCTGGCAGATGCCGACGCATCCGGCGGCCACCGAGTAGCGGCCCGAGTCGAGCGCGGACATCGCCACCTTGAAGCCGTCTCCGACCTCGCCCATCAGCGCCTCGTCGGCTACCTCGACATCATCGAAGGCGAGCGATGCGGTGTCCGATGAGCGCAGGCCGAGCTTGCCGTGGATCTCCTGCGACGAGAAGCCCTCGGTCTCGGTCGGCACGAGGAAGCAGGCCATGCCGCGGTGCGCCTTGGAGGGATCGGTCTGGGCGAACACCAGCGCAACCTCGGCGACGTTGCCGAGGGAGATCCACATCTTCTGGCCGCTGATCCTCCAGCCGCCGTCGACCTTGGAGGCGCGCGTGCGGACCGACGCCGCGTCGGAGCCGGTGTCGGGCTCGGTCAGCCCGAAGCAACCGAGCGCCTCTCCGGAGCACAGGCGCGGCAGCCACCGCTGCTTCTGCTCCTCTGAGCCCCAGCGCTCGATCGAGCTGCAGACGAGCGAGGTCTGCACCGAGACCACGGTCCGCATTGCCGAGTCGCCGCGGCCGACCTCCTCGACGATCAGCCCGTAGGTGACGTAGTCGAGCCCGCGCCCGCCGTAGGGCTCGGATACCGGCGCCCCGAGGTAGCCCATCTCGCCGAGCCTCGAGGCGAGCTCGCGGTCGAAGCGCTCGGCGCGGTCGCTCTCGCGCACCCGGGGGATGACCTCGTTGTCGACGAAGTCGTGCGCCGTCTCGCGGATCAGCTGCTGCTCGTCGGTGAGGCCGAAGGTCACGGCGCCAGCCTACGCGAGGGCGCGCGCGACCACGCGGTCGAACGCCTCACGGGCGTCGGCCGTGTGGGGCCCGTCGGCAGCCAGCTCGTGATCGTCGATTCGTGTGATCGGCTGCACCTCGCGGATGGTGGAGGCGAGGAAGGCCTCGCCGGCGGCCAGCAGGTCGTCGAGCGTGAACTCGCCCTGGGCCACATGGAGCTCGTTGATGATCTGTTGGCGGGTGATCGACTCGAGGATTCCGGCCCCGAGCGCCGGCGTGTGCAGGGGGCCGCTCGGCGGCGACCAGAAGATGGTCGAGGTGGGCGCCTCGAGGACGACCCGGTCCGGGCGAACGAGGAGCGCTTCGTCGGCGCCCCGAGCGTGAGCGAGCCGAGTCGCCTGCATGTTGGC
>JBKJZF010000199.1:0-5404 GCA_046715315.1 Solirubrobacterales bacterium
TCATCCGAGTCGCCCGAGCCGGTGGGCTCCAGCTGCGAGACCCCGACCCCGACCACGACGAGCAGGGTGAATGCCGCCCCGGCGGTGGCGAGCACGCGCCGGGGGGGAAGCAGGGCGAGCCGCGAGCGCAGCCCGGCGCTGGGCTTCGCCCCCGGCCGCTCGGCGTGCGGGAACCCCGCCTCCGCCCAGCGGTCGAGCTCGGCGGCGAAGGCGGGGTCGGGCTCCTGGCGCTCCTCGCGCAGCAGGGTCGCCAGGTCGGCGAACTCGTCGTCTCGCTCAGGCGTTGTCATCACAGGCTCTCCTCAGCTTCTCGATCACACGGTGCAGGCGGGTACCGGCGTTGCTCTCGGTGGTGCCGATCACGGCGGCGATCTCGGCGTTGCCGAGCCCGGCGAAGAACTTGAGCGCGATCAGCTCGCGGTCGCGGGCGCTGAGCGAGGCCATCGCCGCGCGCAGCGCCGCCCGGCGGATGCCGACGTCGGCTGCGTCCGCCGGGTCGACGGGATCGGGATCCGACGCGTCGGTTGTGAGCTCTGAGTGGCGGCGACCGCGGCGAAGCTCGTCGAGGGCCGCGTTGCGGGCGATCCCGAAGAGCCAGGCGCGCCGGGTGCCGCGCCGGGGGTTGAAGCTGCGGCGCTTTCGCCAGCCGCGCTCGAAGGCGAGTGCAGTGATGTCCTCGGCCGTCGCGCGCTCGCGGACGAGGCCCCTGACGTAGGCGTAGAGGTCGTCGCGACACTCCCGGTAGAGCGCTTCGAAGGCGGCGTCGAGCTCGTCCGGGATCTCTGTCGCGGGTGCCGCGAGCGTCTGCTCCATGCCCGTACTACGGCCGAGCGGCAACTTCATCACGCCAACGTTAGGCGGGAGTGGCTCCCCGGGTCGCCTGGAGCGGCTAGGCCGCGACCGACAGCGGGCGCTCGCCGCTGCGGCCGTAGGCCGACGCGTGGGCGGCCTCGATCGACGCCGCCGTGATCGCGACCAGGCGACGAAGCTCGGCCTTGGAGATCACCAGCGGCGGCATCAGCACGACGGTGTCGCCCAGCGGGCGGATGATCGCGCCGCGCTCGCGCGCCTCGGCGGCGACGCGATTGCCCAGGCGCAGCCGCGCGTCGTGCTCGCCGAGGTCGATCCCGACCATGAAGCCCCGGCCGCGCACCTCGGCCACCTCGTCCATCGCCGCGACCTCCGCCAACAGCTCGGAGAGCAGCCTGATCTTCGGCTGCAGCCGCAGCATCGTGTCCTCGGTCTCGAAGGCGTCCAGGCTGGCCAGCGCGGCGGCGCAGGCGAGGGGGTTGCCGGTGAAGGTGTGCCCGTGGAAGAAGGTCCGGCCCTCGTCGGCGGCGCCGAGGAAGCCGTCGAAGACGCGCTCGGTGGTGAGGGTGGCGGCCAGCGGCATGTAGCCGCCCGTCAGTCCCTTGCCGAGACAGAGGAAGTCGGGCGCCACCCGCTCCTGCTCGCAGGCGAACATCGTCCCGGTGCGGCCGAACCCGGTCGCGACCTCGTCGGCGATCAGGAAGACGTCGTGGCGGTCGCAGAGCTCGCGGACCCGGCGCAGGTAGCCCGGCGGCTGCACCCGGATCCCGGCGGCGCCCTGGACCAGCGGCTCGACGATCACCGCGGCGATCTCCCCCGGGCGGAAGGCGAGCACGCCCTCGAGCGCCTCGGCGTCGCCGGGGTCGACCCGGTGGGAGTCGAACAGCAGTGGGGCGTAAGCCGAGTGGAAGAGGTCGATGCCGCCGACCGAGACGGCTCCGAGCGTGTCGCCGTGGTAGGCGTCGTTCAGGGTCACGAAGGAGGTCCGGCCACGCTCGTCCTCGCCCTGCTGCTGCCAGTACTGGAAGGCCATCTTCAGCGCGATCTCGGTCGCGGTCGAGCCGGAGTCCGAGTAGAAGACCCGGCTGAGGCCGGGCGGCGCGATCTCGACCAGCCGGGCGGCGAGCTCGGCGGCGCCCGGGTGGGTTAGCCCGAGCATGGTCGAGTGGGCGACGCGGTCGAGCTGCTCGCGGATCGCGGCGTCGATCAGCGGGTGGCGGTGCCCGTGGACGTTGCACCACAGCGAGGAGACCCCGTCGATGTAGCGCCGGCCCTGCGAGTCGATCAGGTCGGTGCCCTCTGCCGACTCGATCGCCAGGGGCTCCGCCTCGCCCCAGTCGCGCTGCTGCGTGAAGGGGTGCCAGAGGTGCCGCTGATCAAGCTCGCCGATCTGCTCCGACATGAACCGGGCCGACCCTAGACCGGGCGTCGGCGGCAATCGTGGCCGTGTGTGTCGCACCGCACACAAGTTTCACTGGAGGAACAGTTGCGGAAGTGCAACTATATCTGGCATCGAAGCATCCACCGTCAAGACCCCTCCGCAGGACGCGCCCCTCAGCTCCGCCGACCGCGAGCTCGGCTACCGGCTCGGCGCCGTGATGCTGCGCTGCCTCAGCGGCGACGGCGGCTCGGTGATCCGCACGCTCGACGAGAGCGGCCTCAGCTTCAGCCAGATGAAGGTCCTGGTCACCCTCGCCGGCGAGCGCGACGAGCCACTCACCGTCAACGGCCTCGCCGACCTCCTGGGCCTCTCGCTCGCCTCCACCAGCCGGGCGGTCGACGGCCTCGTCAAGCGCGACCTCGTGCTGCGCGTCGAGGACGACCGCGACCGCAGGGTCAGGCGCCTGTCGCCGACCGCCGACGGGCGGCGGCTGTCCGACCGAATTCTTTCCGCGCGCCTCGAGGGCCTGGGTCGGTTCGCCGCCTCGCTGGGCGAAGCGGAGCGCGACAAGCTCGACCAGGCGCTCGAACTGCTCCTGCAGCGCGACGAGATCGCCGTCATCTACCGCCAGTACCGCAAGGGGCCCGACCGGTGACCCGCTACCGGCACCTGATCACCGAGTCGAACTCGAAGTGGTGGACGCTCGCGGCGATGTCCTTCGCGCTGTTCATGATCATGCTCGACAACACCGTCGTCAACGTCGCGCTGCCTTCGATCCAGCGCGACCTCGGCTCGACGATCTCGGGCCTGGAGTGGACGGTCAACGGCTACACGCTCACCTTCGCCGTGCTGCTGGCGACGGGCGGCCGGCTGGGAGACATCTTCGGGCGCCGCCGCGTCTTCCTCATCGGGGTGATCCTCTTCGCCACCTCGTCGGCGACCGCCGGCCTCGCCCCGGACACGACCGCGCTGGTCATCAGCCGCGTGATCCAGGGCGCGGGCGCGGCGATGATGATGCCGGCGACGCTCTCGATCATCACCAACGCCTTCGCCGCCCACGAGCGCGGCAAGGCGATCGGCACCTGGGCCGGGGTCTCGGCGCTGGCGCTGGCGATCGGGCCGGTGCTCGGCGGGTTTCTCACCGAGCAGGTCTCCTGGCGGGCGATCTTCTACCTGAACGTGCCGGTCGCGGTGGTCGCCGTGATCGCCACCGTCTTCGCCGTCCGCGAGTCGCGCGACGAGACGGTCGGCCGCGAGGTCGACTACGCCGGCGTCGCCGCGCTCACGACCGGGCTGACCGCACTCGTCCTGGCGCTGATCGAGGGCAACTCCTGGGGCTGGGGCTCGCCCGAGATCATCGGCCTGTTCGTGCTCGCCGTGATCGGCCTCGTCGCCTTCGTCGCGATCGAGAAGCGGGTCAGGTTCCCGACCGTCGAGTTCAAGCTGTTCGCCAGCCGCGATTTCGTCGGCGCCAACCTGGTCGCCCTGGTCGTCACCTTCGCGATGCTGGCCCAGTTCTTCTTCATCGCCCTCTACATGCAGAACATCCTCGGCCTCTCGCCGCTGGAGGCGGGCGTCCGCTTCCTCCCGGCGACCCTGATGATCGTCATCATCGCCCCGCTCGCCGGCCGCCTGACAGACCGCATCGGGCCGCGCTGGCCGATCGCAGTCGGGCTGACGCTGGTCAGCACCTCGCTCTACCTGCTGACTCAGATCACCCTCGAGACCACCTACTCCCACCTGCTGCCCTCGTTCATCCTCATAGGGATCGGGATGGCGCTGGTGATGTCGCCGATGTCGACCGCGGCGATGAACGCGGTGGTCCCGGAGAAGGCGGGAATCGCGTCGGGGATCCTCTCGATGAGCCGGATGGTCGGCGGCACCCTCGGCGTCGCCGTGATCGGCGCCGTCTTCCAAGGCGCCGCGCGGTCTCGCATCGACGACTCTCTCGCCAACCTGCCGGTGACCGCCGCCCAGCGCGACGAGCTCGCCCACACCCTCCCCGCCGGCGCCACGCCCCCGCCGGCGGGGCTCGACGCCGATCAGGCCGGCCAGGTCGCGCAGGCCAGCCACGACGCCTTCATCGGCGCCTTCGCCTCCTCGATGAAGGTGACGACCGCGCTTGCGGCGGTCGGCGTCGTCGTCGCCGTCACCCTGATGAGCTCCAAGCGCCCGGAGCCCGCCGAGGCCGAGGCCAAGGTCGAGGCCGAGAGCCCGCCCGCTCCCTACGGGGAGCTGGCCCGAAGCTGAGGCTCAGAGGCCCGCCGGGCGCAGCTGCGGCCACCCATCCGGGTCGTCCAGAGCCAACGGCGGCAGCACCTCCACCGCCACGTCACCCAGACGGGCGATCGCCTCGCGGTTGGAGCGCTCGACCTCGGTCGGACGGTAGGGCCACGGCGTCAGCACCACGGCCGCCACCTCGAGGCCCGCCGAGCGCACCGACTCGATCGTCAGCAGGCTGTGGTTGATCGTCCCCAGCCCGGGCCGGGCGGCGATCACCACCGGCAGGCCGAGGTCGCGGGCCAGGTCGCGGACCAGGTAGGAGAGCGTCAGCGGCACCAGGAATCCCCCAACGCCCTCGCAGACGACGACGTCGGCGCCGTCGGCGGCCTCCTGCGCCACCTGTCGCAGCCGGGCCGGGTCGATCGTCTCCGAGGCGAGCTCGGCGCCCAGGTGGGGAGAGACCGCCGGGCCGTAGCGGTACGGGACGATCTCGTCGTCGGACTGCTCCGAGCCCGCGGCGAAGCGCAGCAGCTCGTGGTCCGGCGCAACCGCTCCCTGGTTGTCGAGGCCGGTCACCGCCGGCTTGAACACGGCGACGCGCTCGCCGGCGGATGCCAGCGTGCGGGCCACCGTCGCCGCGACCACCGTCTTGCCGACCTCGGTGCCGGTGCCGGTGACGAAGACGCCCCGCATCAGCCCAGCGCCCTGCGGATCGCGGCTGCGCCGTGGCGCAGGACGGGGTCGCCGTGGGAGACGAGAACCCGTTTGGGATCGAGGTCGAGCAGCGGCCGCAACGACTCCCGCAGCTCGCCGACCCGGATGCCGCTGTCGAGGTATCCGAGCCACGACTCCGGGCAGATGCGCACGCCGCCTCGGCCATCGCCCATCAGGCGGTCGCCGCAGACGAGGGCACGTGGCTCGGCGAGCCAGAACATCGTCTCCCCGGCCCCGCGGATCGGGATCGCCTCAACCCCCTCCGGCAGGGCCTCG
>JBKJZF010000200.1:0-5569 GCA_046715315.1 Solirubrobacterales bacterium
AACCTCGTGCAGCACACCAGCCAGGACGACCGTGACGCCCACATCAACTCCGGGATGGAGGACGGCATGCAGGAGGCGATGGATCTCCTCGAGCAGGTCGCGGTCTCGCTCGCCTGAGCCACGCTCAACGAAACAAGCGTGGAGCGGAGAGGGCGGGATTCGAACCCGCGAGAGAGCTTGCGCCCCCTACTCGCTTAGCAGGCGAGTGCCTTCAGCCACTCGGCCACCTCTCCGGGGACTGACCCCGTTTCCGGGCTCGGGCGCATTCTAGGTACGCTCGCCGGCACGTGAGCGAAGCCGTACAGCCCGAGTCCCTGCGCGCCCGCTACGAGGCGTTGTTCGAGTCGGCTCGGGCGCCGTTCGCCTTCGTCGACCTCGACGCGATGCGGGCCAATGCCGAGGCGATGCTGGCGCAGGCCGGCGGCCTGCCGATCCGGATCGCCTCCAAGTCGGTGCGCTCGACCGCGCTGCTGCGGCGGATCCTCGACCTCGACGACGGCTTCCGAGGGATCCTCGCGTTCACGCTGCCGGAGGCGCTGTGGCTGGCGAGCGAGGGCTTCGAGGACATCATGGTCGGCTACCCCAGCGCCGACCGCCAGGCGATCCGCGAGCTGGTGGCGCTGGCGGCCGAGGAGCCGTCGCGGGCACCCGTCCCGATGGTCGACGACGCTCCCCACCTCGACCTGATCGAGGCGGCGATGGCCTCCGGGCGCACCCAGGTCCGGGTCTGCATGGACGTCGACGTCGGCTGGTGGCCCGGCGGCGGGCGGTTGGCCCGGATCGGGCCCAAGCGCTCGCCGATCCACCACCCCGGGAGGGCGGGGCGGTTCGCCGCCGAGATCGCCTCGAGGCCGGGCACCCACCTCGCCGGGCTGATGGCCTATGAGGGCCACATCGCCGGCGTCGGCGACCAGATCCCCGGCAAGCCGCTGCGAAGCGCCGCGATCCAGCGGATGCAGGCCTCGTCCGAGCGCGAGATCCGCGAGCGACTGCCGCGGATCGTCGATGCGGTCCGCGGGGCGACGCCAGGCGAGTTGGAGTTCATCAACGCGGGCGGCACCGGCAGCCTGGCGCGGACCGCCGCCGCCGGGATCGCGACCGAGCTGACCGCCGGCTCGGGCTTTTATGCGCCGCACCTGTTCGACAACTACCGCTAGCTCGATCTGACGCCGGCCGCGTTTTTCGTCCTCCCGGTCGTCCGGCGTCCCTCGCCGGGCACCATCACCGTGCTAGGCGGCGGCTACCTGGCCTCGGGCGCCGCCGGCGCCGACCGCCTGCCCCAGCCCTATCTCCCTCAGGGCCTGCGCCTCGACGGCCAGGAGGGTGCCGGCGAGGTGCAGACGCCCTTGGTGGGGATGGCCGCCCGCGGCCTGCGGATCGGCGATCGCGTCTACATGCGCCACGCCAAGGCCGGCGAGCTGTGCGAGCGCTTCGACTCGCTCTACCTGGTCGAGGGCGACCGGATCGCCGACCAGGTCCCCACCTACCGCGGCGAGGGCAAGACCTTTCTCTAGATGACACCGACCGGCCCCAGGACCCGGTCGGTGTAGGCGTTGGCGAAGACCCCGCCCGGGTCGAGGCGGGCGCGTACCCGCTGGAAGTCATCCCAGCGCGGATACAGCGGAGCAAGGTCGGCCGCGGTCCGGAAGTGGCGCTTGCCCCAATGCGGGCGGCCGTGGTAGTCGCAGGCGATCGCCTCCACCGCCCGGAAATAGGGCTCCCAGTCGAGCCTGCGGTCCTGGTGAACGGCGATGTAGCAGGTGTCCCGCTCGTGTGAGGGGCTCAGCAGCGCGTCGTCGGCGGCGACGAAGCGAACCTCGATCGGATAGGCGACGCCGTGCTCGGGCCGGTTCGCCTCGGCGAGCACGCGCTCGACCGCCTCGCGCCCATGCTCGCGCCCCAGGCCCCACTCCATCTCGGTGAAGCGGATGTGGCGCTGGGAGGCGAAGACCTTGAACGAGCGGTCGACCTTGGCCGAGTGGCCCACCCCCCGCGAGGCGATCCGCGACAGCCGCGGCGCCTGCGACGGCAGCCGGCGGGCGGCGATCGCGAACAGCCGGCCCACCCAGTTCTCCAGCATCACCTCCTGCGCGTAGACGACCGCCGGATGCTTCGGCGCCGGCTCGGCATCGGTGCGGCGGCTCTCCCGGCAGAGCGCGGTCGGGGTGTGGGGGAAGACGTAGAACTCGAAGTGATCGCAGCCGGCGTTGAGCTCGTCGAGGCGGTCGAGGGTCTCGGCCAGCGGCCTCGGCCTGTCGACGCGGTCGATCGTGAACGCGGGCACCGTGTCGAGCGTGACCGAGTAGATGACGCCGAGCGAGCCGAGGCCGACCCTGGCCGCCCGCAGCAGCTCGGGATCAGAGGCGGAGACCTCCACCAGCGAGCCGTCGGCGGTGACCAGCTCAAGCGCCGCGATCTGCGCCGAGATGTTGCGGAAGCGCTCGCCGGTGCCATGGGTGGCGGTCGAGATCGACCCGGCAACGGTCTGGCGGTCGATGTCGCCGAGGTTCTCGAAAGCCACCCCGTGCTGATCGAGCATCCGGTTGAGCTCTGAGAGGACGACGCCGCCCTCGACCTTGAAGCGCCCGGTCGAGGCGTCGAAGCCGAGCCGCCGCGTCATCCGGTCGAGGCGGATCATCGTCCCCTCGGTGAGGGCGATGTCGGTGAAGGAGTGGCCGGAGGCCGAGGCGCGCACGCCGCCGTCCGAGGCGGCGGCACGGCCGACGACGTCGCGCAGCTCCTCGAGCGATCCCGGCCGGGCGATCGTCAGCGGGGCGCAGCGCTGGTCGCCGGCCCAGTTCTTCCACTGCTGTCGCCCCACGCGTGCTGGTCTATATCAACCATCTAGGCTCCCGCGGGCGGTCGACGCCGCACCTCGGAGGGGTGGCAGAGCGGTCGAATGCGGCGGTCTTGAAAACCGCTGACCGGGCTCACCCGGTCCGGGGGTTCGAATCCCTCCCCCTCCGCTAGACAAGCGAAAACGGTCCGGAGACTACGACGAGAGTCGCCGATCAGCCACGTCCGCAGATGGGGCTCCCCCCGCAGCTTGATTGCCCCTGATGGCATCTGCCAGTTCGCCGGTAGTGGCGGCGGAGCTCTCAAGGGTGTCCAGGTAGCTCATCAGCCTGAGAGATGAACTCGGCCTTCGTGAGCGGATTCTCCCCCTGAACGGTGGTCGTCTCCTCGGAGCCCGAGTCGCTCGACCCGCCGCAGCCGACCAGTATCAGGACTGCTGTCAAGCCAGAGAGGAGCGTGAGCGGGGCGGGACGACACACCGATCGCGACCCTACCGGGTTGATCTCCCGCGGACCCGCCCGAACCGCCGGGCGCGCTACGGTGTTGAACAATCGCTTGCCCGGCCCCCGAACGGGCAGGCGGCGGGCGCTCCCGAGTGGTGGAGTGTCAGCAGGAAGGAAGCGATGAGCACGCGGAGCACCGCAGAACGCCGCGGACAAGCGGCAGGCGTGGCGGCAGCCTGATCGGGCTGGCGTCGCTGACGCTGCTCGCCGCGCACGCCGGTGCGAAACCGTACGTCCCGCGCAACGGGCAGCTCTACCACGGCGTCTCCGACACCGGCGAGGTCCGCGACTTCAACCGCTTCCGCAAGCAGGTCAAGGAGCACCCGGCCGTCCTCCAGGAGTTCTTCCACTGGGACGTCTCGCTGACGGCGAGCAAGGCGACCAAGCGCTGGGATCGGACCGACACCCTCGGCGTGGTCAGCATGTCGACCAAGCTGCCGGCCAACGGGCGGCCCGACATCTCCCCGCAGGCGATCGCGAAGGGTCGCGGCGACCACTACCTGCTGCGGCTGAACGAGATCACGGGAAACCTCGGACAGCCGACCTACATGCGGCTGATGCCGGAGATGAACGGCCACTGGAATCCCTACTCGGCCTTCAACGCCGACGGCACCCGGCGGGGCAGGCGCTACACCACCGGCGACTTCAAGCGGGCCTGGCGGCGGGTGGTCCTGATCGTCCAGGGCGGCAGCCGCGACCGAGTCAACCGGAAGCTGCGGCGCAACCACCTGCCGCGGATCTACCGCGCCAAGTCCAACCACGCGCCGATCTACGACCACCGCGACGTGCCGCGCCTGCTGGAGCGGCCGAAGATCGCCTTCATGTGGGTGCCGCAGACGTTCGGCTCGCCCAACCTGCCCGGCAACCAGCCGCAGGACTACTGGCCGGGCGGCCGCTTCGTCGACTGGGTCGGGGCCGACATCTTCTCCAAGTTCCAGACGGCGTTCGACGACCTCCAGGCCTTCTACCGCCGCTACGACGACCACCCCTTCGTGATCGGCGAGTACTCGCCCTGGGACGGCGACCCCAACGGCGCCTTCACCCGCAGGCTGCTCGACTGGTCGGAGAGCCACGGCCGGGTGCGGATGCTGATCTACTACCGCAGCGTCACCGCCGACAACGAGTTCTACATCAGCCATTACCCCGCGGCTCGCGGCGTCCTCCGCCGCCACCTCGGCAAGGGTCGCTGGGACCCCTTCGCCCCGCACACCCGCGACTGATGGTTGACGACGCCGGGGGCACCAGGGCCGGCGCCCCGGCTACGGCTTCAGCTTGCGAACCTTCTTCGCAGACAGGGCGTCGTTGAAGATCCGAAGGCGAGCGATCATCCCGGCGCTCTCCTCGTCCCCGGTCACCTCGTCGTCGCTGAGGAAGTGCAGGAACCCGTCGACGCCGAGCGCCTGCGTGCCGGTGGGATCTGGCGCCCCGACCCGCTTGCGGCCCTCCAGGAAGGCGGCAACCTTGTCGTTCCTGTTCCTGGTCTGGACGATCTGGTACCAGCGGCCGTCCTTGACGAGATCCTCATCCGAGTAGTCGAGGTCGTCGAGGACGACCACGCCGAGCGGCCAGAACCAGCCTTTGACCCGAAGCGGCAGGGCCCCAGACCTCCGAGATCCGTCTCACGCGCCGGCCCGAGCTGTACGAGTTGACGTCGCGACACCGGCTGCACGCTACTCGACCGTCTCCGCGCCGACCTCCTGTCCGCGCATGACGCGTCAACCTCGCGGCGCTCAGGGCAGCGCGCCAGGCTCGCGCAGCCGCGCCCTTCCCTCCGCCAGACACCGGTTCACCTTGGTCAACCGACGGTTTGACCAAGCCTCGGACTCGACCGTGCACGGGATGACCGGCGGGTTGCTCAGGAGTGCCCACTCGGCGGCCTCCACGGCCGTCGGCTCCGGCATGCCGGCCTCCTCCCACTCGCGGTACAGATCGCCGAGGCTCTTGCCCGTCGCCCCTCCGGTGTTGAGGACGAACTCCAACCGCGGCGTCCCGCCCCGCGGGCTTACCACGACGATCGCCGAGAACCGCTCGCGCAGCGCGGCGTTCGCGTCCTTCACCGACGGCGCGTTGACGATCTCGCGCTGGACCGCATCCCGAAGCTCGCTCCAGAAGTCGAAGCAGTCGTCGGCGACGTTCTGCTCGTCCCATTCAGCGAGGCGGGCTTCCAGGTCGCTCACCTTGGCGTCCAGCCTCCCCCGCTCGCCCTCGATCCGGTCCAGCTCGCTCAGGGCGAGGTCGGCGGCCCGCTGCTCGCCCCGGCGGAGCTGCTC
>JBKJZF010000201.1:0-3536 GCA_046715315.1 Solirubrobacterales bacterium
AGTCGACGCTGATCAAGATGCTGATCCGCGAGGTCACGGCCGCCAGCGGCAAGGCGCTGATCGCCGGCCGCGACATCGAGCGGATCCCCGCGGGCAAGGTGCCGATGCTGCGCCCGCATCGGCACCGTCTTCCAGGACTTCAAGCTGCTCCCCAACCGCACCGTCTACGACAACGTCGCTTACGCCCTGCAGGTGATCGGCGCGCCCCGCTCGGAGATCCGCCGTCAGGTGCCCGAGATCCTGCGCCTGGTCGGCCTGCAGTCGAAGATCCACAACTATCCCGACCAGCTCTCCGGCGGCGAGCAGCAGCGCGTCTCGATCGCCCGGGCCTTCGTCAACCACCCGCCTCTGCTCCTGGCCGACGAGCCCACCGGAAACCTCGACCCCGTGACCTCGATCGGGATCATGCAGTTGCTGTACCGGATCAACCGGACCGGCACCACCGTCCTCGTCGTCACCCACGACCGCGAGATGGTCGACAAGATGCGCCGCCGCGTGATCGCCCTCGAGCAGGGCCGATTGGTGCGCGACCAGGCCGGCGCCGGCTATACCGACGAGTCGACGACCGAGTTTGCGCTCAGGATCCGTGCCGAGATGGGTGTGGGCGACGAGGGCCACACCAACGGCGACGCCACCGACTAGCCGATGAGCCGATTCGCCTTCTTCATCTCCGAGGCCTTCCGCGCGTTGCGCCGCCAGGCGGCGCCGAGCATCGCCGCGATCGTCACCGTCGGGGTGACGACGCTGCTGTTGGGGGTGCTGATCCCGGTCCTTCGCGCCTCCGAGTCGAAGAACACCGAGGTCCGCGAGCAGATCGGTCTGCGGGTCTTCCTCTTCGCCGACGCGACCAAGGCGGACATCAAGAAGGTCGGCAACCAGATCAAGGGGATCGACCACGTCGACGGCGTCGACTACGTCTCCAAGCAGGAGGCCGTCGAGATCCTCAAGGGCCGCGTCGAAGGGGATCTGAAGGCAAGCCTGAACGAGCTTCGCGGCAACCCGCTGCCGGCGTCCTTCGACGTCAGCCTGGACGATCCGGACAACCTCGAGGCGGTCCAGAACGACCTCCAGCCCGCGGGGCCGAACGGCAAGCCGCAGCCGATCAACCCGATCATCGAGGAGGTCAACGACGCCCGTTCGGAGACGAACGAGATCCGTCAGGTCACGGGCGACGTGCAGATCTACCTGGTGGTGATCGCGACGCTGCTGCTGCTCGCCTCGCTGCTGCTGATCGCCAACACGATCCGCCTCTCGATCTACGCGCGCCGCCGCGAGGTCGAGGTGATGCGCCTCGTCGGCGCCACCAACTGGTTCATCCGCTGGCCCTTCGTCGTCGAGGGCATCCTCGTCGGCCTGATGGGCGCGCTGATCGCCATCGGCGTGCTTTGGGTCGGCAAGGTGCTGGTGGTGGATCAGCTCAACAGCTTCGCTCTGGTCGACAACTTCTCGACGGTCAGCTTCGCGCCCCTGGTGCTGGTCCTGCTGGGCGCGGCGGTGGTCGTCTCGGCGCTTGGCAGCGGCATCACGCTGCGACGCTTCCTGCGCATTTGAGCCCGGGCCCGGATCGCCGCGGCGGCTTTGGCCGTGGCCTGCTGATCGGCCTCGCCGCCGGGGCCGCGCTCGCGCTCGCCGCCGCCGCCCTCAACGCCCTGCTCGACGAGCAGCCGTCGCCGTCCGAGCAGGCGGGCGACGTGATCGAGGCCAACTACTTCCACGACGTCGACGCGGACTCCCTCAAGAGCGCCTCCGTTCGTGGCATGGTCCGGGAGCTGCGCCGCCGTTACGACGACCGCTTCTCTCACTACTTCGGCCCCAAGGCCCTGGAGGGGCTGAACGCGGCGACCTCCGGGCAGTTCTCGGGGGTCGGCCTGACCGTGACCGAGGTCAAGCCCGGGCTGCGCGTCGCCAGCGTGCTCGACGACAGCCCCGCCAAGGAGGCCGGCGTCGAGCAGGGGGACCTGATCGTGGCCGTCGACGGCAAGTCGATCGCTGGCAAGCCGGCGGACGTCTCGGCCGCGCAGATCAAGGGCGAGCCCGGGACCGAGGTCGAGCTGCGGATCAGGCCGGCCGCGGGCGGCAAGGAGCGCGAGGTGACGATCAGCCGGGCCCAGGTGCGCGTCCCCGCCGTGGACGGCGAGATTCGCAAGGTGGGCCCGCCCGGCGACCGCCGCAAGGTCGCCTACGTCCGCTACGCCACCTTCAGCGAGGGCTCCCATGGAGAGCTCCGGGAGACGATCGAGCGCCTCTATCGTGACGGCGCCGAAGGCCTCGTGCTCGACCTGCGGGGCAACCGCGGCGGCCTGCTCAACGAGGCCGTGCTCTCCGCTTCGAACTTCGTCGAGGAGGGGGTGATCGTCTCCTCCTCCAGCCGCGTCTCCGGTGACACCGACTACGAGGCGGTCGGCGGCGCGCTCGACCCTCGTCCGACCGTGGTCCTGACCAACCGCGACACCGCCTCGGCCGCCGAGATCCTGGCGGCTGCGCTCGACGACTACGGCCTCGCGACCCTGGTCGGCACCCGCACCTACGGCAAGAACACCGTGCAGGAGATCCTCGACCTGCCCGCGGGCGGGGCGCTGGACCTGACCATCGGGGAGTACTTGACCTCCGAGGGCGAGTCGCTCGCGGGCGGAGGAATCGAGCCCGAGGTCAAGGCCCGCGACGACGTCAAGACCCCGGCCGACGAGGGCCTCACCACGGGCTTCGCCGAGCTCGAGGCCCTGCTGCGCGGGCAATGAGCAGGCGGTCCCGAGACGGCGGCCGCCAGGTCGCCGTCGTCGACAAGCGGGGTCGCTTCCGGGTGGTCCAGCCGCTGTTCGAGCGGGGGCCGCGGGCCACCCTGGTGCGCGGATCCGTGGACGCGCGGCCGGGGGACATGGTGCTGGCCGAGTTCGCTCCGGGAGGGGCCAAGGCGCTGCGCGCGCTGGGCTCGCCGAAGCGGGCCGCGGACGTCGTCTCGGCGCTGATCTGGGAGGGCGGGCGCGAGCGCGGGTTCGCCCGCCGGGTCGAGGCCGAAGCCCGCGACGCCGCCAAGGCGGCTGAGGAGCGAGCGAACGGGGGCGGCCGCCGAGACCTGACCGCGCTCGACACCTTCACCGTCGACCCCGCGACCGCCCGGGACTTCGACGACGCGGTCTCGGCCCAGGCGGACGGGGACGGCATCCGCCTCTGGATCCACATCGCCGACGTCGCCGCCCACGTCAGGCCGGGCAGCGGGCTCGAGCAGGAGGCCTACGCCCGCGGCTCCAGCACCTACGTGCCCGGCTCGGTGGAGCCGATGCTGCCGTTGGCGCTGAGCGCCGAGGCCTGCAGCCTGTCGCCGGGAAGCGAGCGCCTCGCCGTGACCATGGAGGTGCTGCTCTCGGCCTCGGGAGAGCCCCGGGACGCGAGCTTTTACCGCAGCCGGATCCGCTCGGACGTGCGCCTCGACTACGACCAGCTCGATCTGATCTTCGCCGGCGCCTCGCAGCCCCCGGCGCAGGCCGCGGGCCCGCTCGGCCACGCCAGGCGCGCCGCCGCCGCGCTCGCCGCTCGCC
>JBKJZF010000202.1:0-3056 GCA_046715315.1 Solirubrobacterales bacterium
CGGGGGCCGCATCCTTGAGGCCCTCGACCTGCGCGATGAGCGTCGGGATCACCGGCACTCCCTCCGTGTTTCCCCCGTGCGGGGGAAGCGAACTCTCAGGGCATGGGCGTCATGAGCCATCACCGCGGTGCAACTTATCCCGACTGGGAGCGCCCGTGCAATGGGCAGGCGGCACATACTTAAGCGCCCTTAAATGTAGGATTCGCCCATAGAAGCCGCCGGCGCTTGCAGTTTGCCGGAAATCCCCGAGAAAGGGAGGTGTCGCTTGAGTGTGGACGTGGTCTCGGAGACGGTTGACGCGCCAGGGCGCGCGCGGCTGGAGAACGAAACCCTCTACGCGGTCATCAAGACGGTCTCCTCCTCGCTCGACCTCGACCGGGTGCTGCGGGGCATCGTCGACATCGCCACGGAGGCGACCGGTTGCCACGCGTGCTTCATCTACTTCGTCGAGGCCGAGCGGCTGGTGCTGCGGGCGGCCTCGCCGCGTTACTCACGCCTGGTGCGCGAGCTCGATCTGGGCGTTGACGAGGGCCTCGCCGGATGGGTGGCCCGCACCAAGACCCCCGAGTTCATCCGCGACAACGCGATGGCGGACCCGCGGATGAAGTTCGTCCCCGAGCTCGAGGAGGAGCGCTTTCAGTCGATGGTCGCCGTGCCCATCCTGGCCAAGGCCGGCGACGTGATCGGGGTGGTCGTCCTGCATACCGAGGCACCGCGCGAGTTCGACGACGACGTGCTCAACTTCCTCGTCCACACCGCCTCGCTGGTCGCGGGCGCGATCGAGAACGCCCAGCTCTACGAGGAGGCCCGCAGGCGGGTGGAGGCGCTGACCACGCTGGCGGAGCTGAGCCAGGCGCTGGCGGCGGTGACCCTGCGTGAGGACCTCTACGACGCCGTGGCGCGGGGCGCCCGCAAGCTGCTTCGGGCCGACGCCTGCCAGATCTATCGTCTCGACGTGGAGGCGGACGAACTGGCGATCGTCGCCTCCGACCCCGAGGACACACCGGTGCCGAGCCCGCGTCCCGGCGGGACCGGTGCCGTGCTCGACCTGATGCGCCGGGCCGGTGCGGGCGGTCGCGCTGAGCGGCGCATGATCGCGGGCGCCCTGTGGCCCGATGTCGACCAGGACTCGCTGCTCGTCGCCCCGCTGGTGGCACGCGACGAGCAGCTGGGGATGCTCTGCTGTCTGGCAGCGGACCGGCAGTTCACCGAGGAGGACGCGGAGCTGCTCGGCGCCGTGGCCAACCAGACCGCCGTGGGACTGAAGAAGGCCGCGCTGATCGAGCGACTGACGGCGGAGAACATCGTCAAGGACATGTTCGATGCGTTGGCTGCGGGCTCGGTGGAAGCGGCCGAGGCGAAGGCCGGCGAGGCGCGCTGCGACCTCACCCGACCGCACCTCTTCCTGCATCTCGAGCGCGCGCCCCGGGCGGGCGATGCCGCGCTGGCCTGGCCGGAGCTGGCCACCCGGCTCGAGGCGCGGCTGCGGCGACTGTATCCGCGGGCGTTCTTCGACTCTCGCCACGACCGGGTGCGAGTGCTGGCACCGCTGCCGAACGGGCAGGACGCCGCGGTCGAGCAGCTACGGGCGGCATGCGAGCCTCTGGGCCGCGAGGAGGGCCTGGTGGTGGGATTGAGCGACGTGGACCGCGGCGCGGCGCCCGCCCGCCGGCGGATGCGCGAGGCCGCCGACGCCGCTCGCATCGGCCGCTCGTTGGAGGCTGAGGGCGGCGCGGTTTCCTACGAGCAGCTCGGCGCCTACCGCTACCTCGTGCACCTGGAGCCCGACGAGGCGCCGCACGACCGCTACGGCCGGTCGGTGGCGAAGCTCGGTGAGTACGACCGCCGGCGCGGCGCCCGGCTCGTCGAGACGCTCGAGCGGTTCCTCGCCGATCGCGGCAGCGTGACGGCGAGCGCCCGGGTTCTCTACGTGCATCCGAACACCGTGCGGCAGCGCCTCGAGCGGATCGAGCGAGTCGCCGACCTGGACCTACCGAACGAGGACCTGCTCTCCCTGGAGCTGGCGCTGAAGCTCGCGAGGCTGCACCGTGTGCGGGCCGAGAACGACTAGGCGCCGGGTGGCGCTAGGCGGCCCGGCGGACCCGCCTGATCGCCAGCCAGACCCAGAAGATCCCGAAGCCAACGATGTTCAGGAGGAACACGAACAGGACCCACCACGCCTTGTAGAGGAACTGCAGCTCCTTCTCCTTCCACATCTCGTACCCGGTCAGGTAGCACATGATCAGAAGGGTCACCACCAGGACCGGGGGCGCCTGGCCCGTAAGCACGAAGAGGAGCATGGCCGCGGCGATCCTACAGCGGGTGGCGTCGAGTGACGATCAGGGCGAAGCTGTACGCCGCGATCGTGCTGACGGTGCTGGGGCCGCTGGCGACAACCGCCGTGGCGCTGCACGGGATGGCGCAGATGGGCGGCCGCTTCGACGAGGTTCGCGAGCGGGCCCAGGACGAGTCGCTCGCCCGTGAGCTCAAGTTCCAGGTCACCGACGTCAACGGCTGGCAGACGGCCTACGGCTACGCCGGTGGCCCATTGCGGGCGCGGTTCGTGGCCTCGGCGACCGAGCTCCGGCGCCAGCTCGGCGAGGCGAGGGGAGCGTTCACCGACCAGCGCGAGCGAGCGCTGCTGGGGGAGCTACAGGGCGAGTTCGACTCGTTCATGGATCTGGACGCGGTTGCCTGGCGCCAGCTGCGCGCGGGGAACGGAGGGCGGACGCGCGAGATCCTGCTCGGCCCCGAGCTGAAGCGGTTCGAGGCGATGGCGGCGACGGCCGAGGAGCTGGCCGGATACGAGGCGCGGCGCGCGGCGGCCACGGAGAGCTCCTTCGACGATTCGCGCGATCAGGCGCGCCGCATCCTGGTCGCCGTGGCGCTCGGCGCCGCGGTGGTGATCATCCTCCTGCTCGTGACGGCCAACGACATCGCCCGGTTGGCGCTCGAGGGGGAGCGCAGCGTGCGCGAACGAGGTCCGCACCAAGCGCCGGATGACGGGATGTCGTGACCCGCGACGTGCTCCTGACGCTGAGCCTGCTGCTCGGCGC
>JBKJZF010000203.1:0-3034 GCA_046715315.1 Solirubrobacterales bacterium
GCGATTGCTATACTCGCCGCCGCCCGCGTTCGGGGGCTCGGGAGCGCCACGCCGCATTCGTCTAGAGGCCTAGGACACCGCCCTCTCAAGGCGGAGATCACCGGTTCGAATCCGGTATGCGGTACCAGCACTCATCTCATCGGCCCGATCTGCGTTGGATCGGGCCTCTCGCTTGCCCGACGGCAGTTGGGAAAGAGTCCCTCTCGCGTGCCGTGCGCTCCCCGTGGCGTTCGACTCTCCAGCGAAGGAGCGCATGATGGCTGCGTGACGCGCGATCTTCCGGCGGGCACGGTCACCTTCCTGTTCACCGATGTCGAGGGCTCGACGCGCCTCCTGCACGAGCTCGGCATCGAGCGGTACGCCGATGCGCTGGCCGAGCACCGCCGGCTGTTACGCGACGCGTTCGCGCGCCACGGCGGGGTGGAGGTCGACACCCAGGGCGACGCCTTCTTCGTCGCCTTCCCGACCGCGCCCGGTGCCCTCGCCGCCGCGCAGGAGGCACAGGCTGCCCTCGCCTCCGGACCGATCCGGGTGCGGATGGGGCTGCACACCGGCACCCCCTTCCTGGGCGAGGAGGGCTACATCGGCCCCGACGTCCACCGCGCCGCGCGCATCGCCGCCGCCGGCCACGGCGGCCAGGTGCTGGTCAGCGCCACCACGGCCTCTGCCATCGACTCGTCAGGCCTCCGCGAGCTCGGCGAGCACCGACTGAAGGACTTCATCGCGCCGGTACCGCTCTACCAGCTGGGAGGGGACGACTTTCCGCCGCTCAAGACGATCTCCAACACCAACCTCCCGCGGCCGGCGAGCTCATTCGTCGGTAGGGAGCAGGAGGTCGCGGAGATCGTCGCACAGCTGCGGCATGGCGCCCGCCTGCTGACGCTGACCGGCCCCGGCGGGACGGGCAAGACGCGGCTGGCAATCGAAGCCGCGGCCGACCTGGTGCCCGAATTCAAGGCCGGCGTCTTCTGGGTGCCGCTCGCACCGCTGCGCGATCCGACCCTCGTGACCGACACAATCGCCCACACCCTGGGGGCGAAGGACAGGCTGGAGGAGCACATCGGTGAGCGCGAGATGCTGCTGGTGCTCGATAACCTCGAGCAGGTCATCGACGTAGCACCCGAATTGGCCAGGATTGTCGAAGCGTGTCCCAACCTGCGGCTGCTCACGACCAGTCGTGAGCGGCTCAGGGTGCGAGGCGAGGTCGAGTATCCCGTGCCTCCGCTCGCCGACGCGGAGGCCGTTCAGCTTTTCTGTCAGCGCGCGGGGGGGACGCCGGACGGTGCGATCCGCGACCTGTGCCGCACGCTCGACAACCTCCCTCTGGCGCTCGAGCTGGCTGCCGCCCGGGCCGGCGTCCTGTCCCCAAGCCAGATTCTCGAGCGCCTGTCGCAGCGGCTCGACCTGCTGAAAGGCGGGCGCGACGCGGATCCGCGGCAGAGGACGCTACGGGCGACGATCGCGTGGTCCTACGAACTGCTGGATGCCGACGAGCAACGCCTCTTCGCAGACCTGGCAGTGCTTCGCGACGGGTGGAGCCTGGAGGCCGCCGAAGCGGTGGCCGGAGCCGACCTCGGCAGGCTGGAATCCCTGGTCGACAAGAGCCTGGTCCGCCATCGAACGGATCGGTTCTGGATGCTCGAGACCATCCGCGAGTACGCCGCCGAGCGGCTGGAGGAATCTGGCGACGCAGATACGGCGCGGGATCGGCACCTCGTCCACTTCCTCGCTCTGGCGGAGCGTGCCTACGACGAGAGCCGGACGGAGGCGGCTGCCAAGTGGCTCGCGATCATGGACTCCGACCGCGACAACGTGCGCGCGGCCCTCGACTGGGCGTCGACCGGTCGTCCAGATCAGGCACTCCGGCTCGCTGCCGACGTCGCCCCGTACTGGGCGTTGCAAGGACACGCGCGAGAGGCTTACGAGCGGCTGACGCTGGCGCTCGCGCGATGCGAGCCGCGCGACCCCGTGCGGGCGCGGGCGCTCACCGAGCTCGGGAAGGTCGACCCGCGTGATCCCCTCGCACGTGATCGCCTCGACGAGGCCCTTCGACTGTGGCGAGAGGCGGGCGATCGAATCGGAGAGGCGCGCGCGCTCGAGGCGATCGGCCATACGTACCTGTACGCCGGCGAGTACCCGCCGGCGCGGCGCGCGTTCGAGCACAGCCTGGCCGTGCGCAAGGAGGTCGGCGCGCCAGAGCTCGAGGGGGCGGCCGCGCTGGGCGGGCTCTGCCAACTGCTCGTGGCGTCAGGCGACACGCACCGCGTGGAGCCGATGGCTCGCGAGCTGTACGAGCTCGGGACGCGCCACGGGTACCTGGACGCGCAGATGGATGGGCTGCATTACCTGGCGGACTGTCCGCTCCTCGATGGTGACTACGCCGAGGCCGAGAGGCGCTACCGTCGCAGCCTCGCGCACGCCCGCGAGTCCGGTTTCGTGTCCCAATCCGCGACGGAGCTCATTGGTGTCGCCATGGCGGCAGCGGGACAGGGCGACGATGCTCGCGCCATCCGGCTCGCCGCCGCGGCGTACTCGCAGCGCGAGGCACTCGGACTCAAGCCAGGAAACCCCGCTCACTGGTGGATCAGGCTGCAGGAGCAGCAAATCGGTGGCGCGAAGCTCCGACTAGGACCGGATCGCGCGCGGAATGCAGAGCGTGCGGGGCGCGAGGCACCGTTCGATGCCGTCTTGGATGAGGTCCTGGCCCCGGAGGTCGTCCGATGAGCGTGGTGCGCCCCGCCCGGGATCAGCCGCGGGGCGGAGGGACGATGCTCTCGCCCGAATTCGAGAGCAACCCGACCATGTCGAGTCGACGATCGTGGTGGTCCGGCCAGGCAACGGTGTGCGGGTCGACAGCGTAGGGGCCTGAGCCGGTGGCGAGCTGGCCGGGCCTGAACCCTTATCTGAACCCTTATCTGAACCCTTATCGGTCCTGGTTCATGTGTCTCATGCGTCTCCTGGATGTACTCGCTGAACGCGGCTGAGACGCATGAGACGTTTCACTGGGAGTCCGGTATGCGGTACCACCACAACA
>JBKJZF010000204.1:0-10913 GCA_046715315.1 Solirubrobacterales bacterium
GCACGATCACGTCGGCTCCGGCCTTGATCGCCAGGGCCACGTCGAAGTAGGTGCGCGTGGCGCCGATCTTGACGTAGATCGGCTTGCGCCAGTCGGTGATCTCCCGCAGCTCCTGGATCTTGATCTCGAGGTCGTCGGGGCCGGTCCAATCGGGGTGGCGGCAGGCGCTTCGCTGGTCGATCCCCTCCGGCAGGTCGCGCATCTCGGCGACCCGGTCGGAGATCTTCTGGCCAAGAAGCATGCCGCCGCCGCCGGGCTTGGCGCCCTGGCCGACGACGACCTCGACGGCGTCGGCACGCCGCAGATCGTCGGGGTTCATCCCGTAGCGGGAGGGCAGCAGTTGGTAGACGAGCGTGTTCGAGTGGTCGCGCTCCTCGGGCAGCATTCCGCCGTCCCCGGTCGTGGTGCTGGTCCCGACGGCGCTCGCCCCTCGTCCCAGGGCCTCCTTGGCCTCAGCCGACAGCGCTCCGAAGCTCATCCCGGCGATCGTGATCGGGATCTCGAGCTGAATCGGCCGGCTTGCGAAGCGGCCGCCGAGGGTGACGTCGGTGCCGCAGCTCTCGCGGTAGCCCTCGAGCGGATAGCGCGAAACGCTGGCGCCGAGGAAGAGCAGGTCGTCGAAGTGGGGCACCCGTCGCTTGGCGCCGAACCCACGGATGTCGTAGATCCCCTCGCGGGCCATGCGCTGGATCTCGTGGATCGCGTTGCGATCGAACAGGAACGACTCGCGCAGGCCCGGGCGCCAGCGTCCGGTCTCGGCGGGATCGAAGCCGGCGTGCTTGCTGAGGGCGTCGAACTCGGTCATCAGTAGGCACCCGCGGTGTCGATCTGGAAGCTGTAGAGCTGCCGGGCGGAGCCGTAGCGCCGGAACTCGCCGGGATCGAAGTCCGCCTCGCCGGCCGCCAGCAGCTGCTCGAGCTGGGCGCGATGCTCTGCGCGCACCTCCTTCTCGACGCAGTCCGCTCCGAGGCCGGCGACTCCGCCGCGAACGTACACCCGCGCCTCGTAGATGGAGGCGCCGAGGTTCTCGCCGGCATCACCGCAGACGACCAGGGCTCCCCTCTGTGCCATGAAGGCGCCGACGTGGCCGATGGAGCCGTGGACGACGATGTCCACCCCCTTCATCGAGATCCCGCAACGCGCCGACGCGCTTCCCTTGATCACCAGCAGCCCGCCCCGTCCCGAAGCCCCCGCTGACTGGCTGGAATCGCCATCGACGATCACCGTCCCCGACATCATGTTCTCGGCCACGCCGACGCCGCAGTTTCCCTCGATCCGCACCGTGGCGAGCTTGTTCATCCCGGCGCAGTAGTAGCCGACGTGCCCCTCGATCGTGACCTCGGCGTCGGCATCGAGGCCGACCGCGATCGCGTGCGCGCCGTCCGGGTTGGTGACGCGCCATCGGGAAGGCGCCGCCGGATCGAGATCGTGCAAGCGCTGGTTCAGCTCGCGGACCGCGGTGGTCGCGAGGTCGACCGGCTTGACAGCAACCTCCGTCGGGCTCACGCGACCTTCGCCCGCCCCCACGAGTACACGCGTGCCGGCTCCGGCTCCCATACCTCGGCCGACTCCGCCCCCGGGAGCACCGCGATCGCCCGGTACTCGGAGGCCATCGCCACCCAATCCTCGGTCTCGGCCAGCACCGCCGGCTTGCAGGCAATCGGGTCACGAAGGACCGCGAAGCCGTCGGCCGTGCCGACCGCGAAGGTGTAGAAGCCGTCGAGGTCGGACAGGCAGCCGCCAAGGGCCTGCTCGAGGTCTGCTCCCTGGGAGAGGCGCCAGGTCAGGTATCCGGCCGCGACTTCGCTGTCGTTGTCGGTCTCGAAGCGGATCCCCCGCCTCCTCAGAAGCCTCCGCAGCCGGTTGTGATTCGACAGCGACCCGTTGTGCACCAGGCAGAGGTCGAGCCCGGTGGAGAAGGGATGGGAATGCTCGGTCGTGACCCGGCTCTCGGTTGCCATGCGGGTATGCCCGAGGGCGTGCGTCGCGGAGACCTCCGCGAGCCTGAATCGCTCGACGAAGTCGCGGGGATTGCCGGCCTCCTTGTAGATCTCGATCCGCTCGCCGACGCTCATCATCCGCAGCTCGGGATGGCGCTCGCCGAGCCAGGCCTGGACGTCTGCCGGGCCGGCCGGGACCCCGAACAGCGCGTGAGAGGCGCGGATCTCGGGCCCGCCCTCGGCTCCGAAGGCCTCGGCCAGCTCCGTGGCCAGCTGAGGCCACGGAGGCACAGCCTCCGGCGAGAACAGCGAAACCTTGCAGGCCCCGGCAGGGACGGGGTCGCGGTAGAGCGCGACCCCGGCGCTGTCGGGGCCGCGGTCGGCGAGCTGGGAGAGCATGGCGCTCAGGTGGGCGCCGAGTTCATCCTCGATCGAGCCCGATTTGCTGAAAAGGCCGGCGATCCCGCACATGAGCGCATCTAGTAGTGCTGGAGGTAGCGGTCGAGCTCCCACGGCGTGATCTGATCGTGCGCCGCCCGCCATTCACGTCGCTTGCAGCGAATGAAGTAGTCGATGTAGTCCTCGTCACCGACCGACCCCAGCGCCGCTCGCATGACCCCGTCCGCCTCCAGCTCGCGGGTCGCGTCGAGCAGGTTGGCCGGCAGCGTCTCGATGCCCATCTCCCGTCTCTCGGCCTCGCTCGTCTCGTACATGTTGCGCGACACCGGGTCCCCGGGATCGAGACCCCGCTCGATCCCGTCGAGGCCCGCGGCCAGAACCGCCGTGGCGGCGAGATAGGGGTTGCAGGAGCCGTCGACGGTCCGATCCTCGATCCGCCCTGCATCGGGGATCCGGAGCATCATCGTCCGGTTGTTGTAGCCGTAGGTGACGTACGCGGGAGCCCAGGTTGAACCGCTGGTCGGAGCTCCGGTCACCAGACGCTTGTAGGACGACACGGTCGGCGCGGTGAGCCCGATGTAGGCCTTTGCGTGCTCCTTCAGGCCGGCGATGAACTGGTACGCGATCTCGCTCAGGCCAAGGCCCCGGGGATCTGAGTCCCGATCCCGCATGAACAGATTCGTCTCGCCGTCCCAAAGGCTCATGTGGAGGTGGGCGCCGTTGCCGGTCAGGTGGGCGAACGGCTTCGGCATGAAGGTGGCGATCAGCCCGCGGTCCTGCGCCATCGCCTCGACCATGTAGCGGTAGAAGACGGCCCGGTCGCAGGTCGTGAGCGCGTCGGCGAAGTCGAAGTTCTGCTCGATCTGGCCGTTGGCGTCCTCGTGGTCGGTCGCGTACATCCCCCACCCGAGCGAGTCGACGTGCCGGCTCACGTCGGCGACGAAGTCGAACGAACGGGTGAGGGCACGGATGTCGTAGCAGGGCTGCTCCAGCGTGTCGAGCGGGTCCGCGACCTCGATCCCGCCGTCCTCGGTGCGGCGCACCAGGAAGTACTCCAACTCGCAGCCGATCTTGAACTCGTAGCCGGCCTCGCGAGCACGTTCGACCTGGCGGCGCAGGATCGTTCGCGGGCAGTACGGCCAAGCCTCGCCCTCGACGGTGGCGTCGCACGCGAACCAGCCGATCCCCGGCCTCCAGGGGAGCTGGGCGAAGGTGCCGACGTCGGGCATCGCGATCAGGTCTGGGTCGTCCGGCGTCTGGCCGATGTCGCCGGCCGCAAACCCGGCGAAGCCGGCGCCGTTCTCGAGCAGGGCGTCGAGCTGGGTCGCCGGAACCAGCTTCGCGCTGGGCTTCGCGTGCATATCGACGAACTGCGCGAAGAGGAACTCGATCCCATCCTCGGCAACCGCTCGCCGGACATCCTCGGCTGTTGGGCGCGCCAACATACCTGGATATATCTCACATACGGGTGACCGGGGCAATGGGCACCGGGACCAACATTTTGGGTCGCCATATGTGAACTCAGCACATACTCGGCAGAACGAGCTTGAAGTCGCCACGGGGGGGAACTTTCGCTGCCACTCTTGCGTCTTTGTACCAATTTGTCTAGTCTGCCAGCCTGATGTCCTTTCTGCTCACCTGCCCCAACTGTGGCGAGCGCGAGGTCACCGACTTCGCCTTTGGCGGCGAGGTCGTTCCCCGCCCGTCGACCAAACCCTCCGAGCGGGAGCTGAACTCCTACAACTACTTCCGCCGCAATGCCGCCGGCGTTCAGCGCGAGTGGTGGTATCACCGATCGGGCTGCCGGTCCTGGTTCCTCGCCGATCGCGACACCACGACCAACGAGGTGCACTGGGTCGGCCTCCCGGGCCGATGAGCCGCCTCCCCCCCGGGCGTGGGGAGCGGATCGACCGCGAGCGCCCGGTCGAGTTCAGCTTCGACGGCAAGCAGGTGACGGCGTTCGAGGGCGACACGATCGGGTCCGCGCTTCACGCCAGCGGCCGGCGGGTGCTCTCGCGCAGCTTCAAGTACCACCGGCCGCGGGGCCTGCTCTGCTGCGCGGGCCAGTGCCCCAACTGTCTCGTCGAGGTCGACGGCTGGCCGGGCGTGCGGGCCTGCACGGAGCCGGTCCGGGAGGGGATGCGGGTGGCGCACATGAACGCCAGCCCGTCGCTGCGGTTCGACCTGATGCGCGGCACCGACCTCTTCGGCAGCCGCCTGACGCCGCCGGGCTTCTACTACAAGACGTTCATCAGACCGCGCCGGCTGTGGCCCCTGTACGAGAAGGTCCTGCGTCACGCGGCCGGCCTCGGCCGGCTGCCTCGCCGCCAGGCCGAGCGGGAGTGGCGAACCGAGTACCGGCGGCGCCACGCTGACGTGCTGGTGCTCGGCGGCGGCGTCGCCGGCATGGCCGCGGCCCTGCGAGCCGCGGAGCTGGGAGCGGACGTGGTGCTGGTCGACGACGGCCCCGAGCTCGGCGGCGCCCTGCTTGCGGGCGAGAACGCCGAAACCGCGCGCGAGATCGCCGCCCGGGTACGCGCCGCGGGGGTCGAGGTGCTGGCGCCGGCCGCGGCGCTCGGATTCTTCGACGGCATCGTCCCGGTCTGGTGCCAGAGCACGCTCCACCAGGTCCGCGCCGACCACCACGTGGCCGCCACGGGCTCGATCGAGCAACCGCTGATGTTCGAGGGAAACGACCTCCCCGGGGTGATGCTCTGCTCCGGCGCGCAACGGCTCGCTTCCCTGTACGGGGTGCGCCCCGGGAAGGCCGCCCTGGTGGCCACCGTCGCCGACCGCGGCCTCGAGGCCGCCCTCGCCCTGCACGAGGGCGGGGTCGAAGTGGTGGGCATCGCAGACGCGCGCCCGAGCGGGGCCGACGAGGAGCTGTCGGCGCGAATCGCGCGGGCGAGGATTCCGCTTCTGCGCGGCAGCGCCGTGGTTCGCGCGTTCGGCCGGCGCCAGGTCAAGGGAGCGGTCGTGGCCGCGCTGGACGAAGACGGCCGGCCGATTGCCGATAGCGAGCGCCCAATCAACTGCGATCTCGTCGCGGTCTCGGGCGGCACCGTCCCCGCCACCTCGCTGTTGCTGCAGGCCGGCGCCAAGGCCCGCTGGAACGAGGCCGGCGGCGCCTACCTCCCGGAGGGAGTTCCGCCGGGCATCCATGCGGCGGGTGCGGTCGCGGGTCATGAGTCGCGAAGCCGGGCAGAGATCTCGGGCGCGGCAGCGGGGGCCGAGGCCGCGCTGGAGCTGGAGCTCGGCGACGAGCAGGACCGAGCGCGGCTTCGTCTCGAGCGCGAGGCCCTGAGCCGCGAGAGCGAGCCGGCCAAGCAGTTGGTTCCGGCCGCCGCGGGCAGTGCGAACGGGCGCCACGAGAAGTGCTTCGCCTGCCTCTGCGAGGACGTCACGACCGACGACATCAGCTACTCGATCGACGAGGGCTTCGACTCGCTGGAGCTGTTGAAGCGCTACACGACGGTGACCATGGGCCCCTGCCAGGGGCGAATGTGCCAGCTGCCGTCGATCCGGCAGATGTCCGCGGACACCGGGACAGCGGTCGGCGAGGTTGGGCTGACCACCGCCAGGCCGCCCTGGTCGACCGTGCCGATGGGGGCGCTGGCGGGGCGTCCGTTCGAGCCCGCCAAGCGCTCGGCCGTGCACGGCCGCCATCAGGAGCTTGGGGGCAACGTGCTGTGGGCGGGCGACTGGCGCCGGCCCTACGACTACGGCGACCCCGAAGGGGAGACGATGGCGGTGCACGAGAGCGCCGGGCTGATCGACGTCTCGACCCTGGGCAAGCTGATCGTGCGTGGCCCGCAGGCCGGAGCCTTCCTCAACCACCTCTATCCGAACCGCTTCGACAACCTCAAGCCCGGTCGAATCCGCTACGGGGTGCTCGGCGACGACGCCGGGCGGATCACCGATGACGGCACCGTCTGCCGCCTCGACGAGCAGTCCTTCTACGTCACGACCACCTCCAGTGGGGCCGACGCCGTCGAGAGCTGGTTCGCCTGGTGGCTCGCGGAGTGGGAGATGGAGACCCACCTCACGGACGTGAGCCAGGGTCTTGCGGCCTTCAACCTCGCGGGACCCCGCTCGCGAGAGATCCTCTCCGGCCTCACCGACCTCGACTGCTGCAACGACTCGTTCGCCTACCTCGACGGCAAGCGCGCCCATGTGGCCGGGGTTCCGTGCCTGCTGCTGCGAATCGGTTTCGTCGGCGAGCTGGGATACGAGCTCCACTGCCCCGGGGCGCTCGCCGAGCACCTCTGGGACGCCATCCTCGAGGCCGGCGAGTCGCACGGCATCAGGCCATTTGGGCTCGAGCCCCAGCGGGTGCTGAGGCTGCAGAAGCTCCACATCCTGGTCGGCCAGGACACCGACGCCGAGTCCAACCCGCTGGAGGCGGCGATGCCCTGGATCGTCAAGTTCGACAAGGAAGAGGACTTCATCGGCCGCTGGGCCCTGGAGTCGGTGAACGAGCGCGGCGCCGAGAACAAGCTTGTCGGCTTCACGATCAGCAACGGCGCGGTGCCAACCGAAGGCGCGGCGGTCGTCGCGGACGGCAGGCCGGTGGGGCGAGTCACCTCTTCGCGCTTCTCACCCAGGCTGAAGCGAACGATCGGGATGGCCTGGGTGCCCGCCGGCCTGGCCGAGGATGGCGCCACGATCACGCTGGCCGACGCCGGGCGGCGGCTCAGCGCCCAGGTGCAGATCGCGCCGTTTTACGATCCCGATCAGGAGCGGCTGCGCGGATGAGCTTCGAGTTCCTCGCCCCCGACGCGGCGCAGCCGGCTGCCGGCGAGGTGCCTTCGCTGCGCAGCCCGATCGAGTGGGCCCACCGCAGGGACGGTGCGCGGTTCAGCGACCGCGCCGGGTGGCGCGTCGTCGCCGGCTACGGGTCGATCCCCAGGGAGGTCGCCGCCTGCCGGGCATCGGCCGGCGTCGCCGACGTCTCCTTCCTGGGCAAGCTGGAGCTTCAGGGCGAGCCGGTCGTCGTCAAGTCGATCGTCGCGCAGCTTGCCGGCGGCGCCGCGCTCGAGCCCGGGCGTGCGACGCTCCACGACGACGTCTGGTGGTGCCCGATCAGCGCCGGCCGAGCGCTCGTCCTGACCCCGCCCGAGCTGACCCGGAAGCTGCGCGAGGAGCTGGAGGCGGCGGCCGCGGGCGGCTCGTTCGCGTCCGTCCACGAGCTGACCACGACGTTCGGCTCGAACGCCGTCGTCGGGCCGCTCGCGCGGGAGACCTTCGCCCGGGCGACGGCGCTCGATATGCGCCCGGACAGATTCACCGAAGCGGCATTCGCGCCGGTCTCGGTGGCCCGCACGCCGGGAATGCTCCTGCGGGAGGGGGGCGATCGGTACCTGCACCTGTTCGGGGCCGGATACGCCCACTACACCTGGACGGTCTTCATCGATGCGGCCGAGCATCTCGGCGGGCGCGCGGTCGGAGTCGAGGCCCTCTCGGCGTCGCGCCCCAGCGAGGTGGGAGCCGATGCTTGATCTCTTTCGCAAGCGCCGCATGTGGCGGCGGACGGGCGAGCTGCGGGACCGCTACGACGTGGTCATCGTCGGCGGCGGCTCGCACGGCCTCGCGACCGCCTACTACCTGGCCCGCGACCACGGGATCACCGACGTCTGCGTGCTCGAGCAGAGCTACATCGGGTCAGGTGCCGCGGGCCGGAACACGACGATCCTGCGCTCCAACTACAAGACGCCCGAGGGGGCGCGCTTCTACGACGCCTCGATCAAGCTGTATCAGGGGCTCTCGGCGGAGCTCGGCTTCAACCTCCTGTTCTCGCAGCAGGGCCACCTGACCCTCGCCCACACCGACCGGGCGATGTTCGTGATGACCGAGCGGGCCGAGGTCAACCGGCTGGCCGGGATCGACTCGCAGGTGATCGACCCGGACAAGGTCCAGCGCCTGGCCCCGGCGATGTCGATGGCGCCGGACGCGGTGTATCCGGTGATGGGCGCGCTGTACCACCCACCCGGCGGGATCATCCGCCACGACGCGGTCGTCTGGGGGCTGGCGCGTGGAGCCGACGCGGCTGGCGCCGAGATCCATCCCTACAGCGAGGTGACCGGGATCGAGCGTTCGAATGGACGAGCGACCGGGGTCACGCTCCGCGACGGGCGCAAGGTCGGTGCCGGTCAGGTGATCAGCGCGACCGCGGGCTGGAGCTCGACCATCGCCGCGATGGCCGGGGTCGAGCTGCCGATCACGACCCATATCCTGCAGGCGTTCGTCACCGAGCCGCTGAAGCCGCTGCTCGACGTCGTCGTGGTCTCCTCGCAGATGCACGTCTACATCTCCCAGACCGACCGCGGCGAGTTCCTGATCGGAGCCGAGATCGAGCCCTGGACGACCTACCGCCAGCAGGGCACGCTCAACTTCCTCCAGGAATCCTCGCGCCACACGCTCGAGCTGTTCCCGCAGCTCGAGCGCGCCCGCGTCCTTCGCAGCTGGGCCGGCCTCTGTGACATCAGCCCCGACTTCAGCCCGATCCTCGGCGTGACCGAGGTCGACGGCTTTCTGATCAGCACCGGCTGGGGCACCTACGGCTTCAAGGCGGCGCCGATCGTCGGCAGGACAATGGCGGAGCTGATCGCCACCGGGAGCACGCCCGAGCTGATCGAGCCATTCGCGCTCGAGCGGTTCTACCGCGACCGCCTGGTCTCCGAAATCGGGGCGGCGGCCGTCTCACACTGACTGACCACGGAAGGAAGCAGGACAGATGAAGAACAGCCTGGAAATCGCGCAGGAGGCAAAGCTGCAGCCGATCTCCGAGATCGGCGAGCGACTGGGCCTCGAGCCCGAAGAGATCGAGCCCTACGGTCGCTACAAGAGCAAGATCTCGCTCGCCGCCATCGACCGGCTCGCCGATCGGCCGGATGGCAAGCTCGTCTGCGTCGCCGGGATGACGCCTACCAGGGCGGGCGAGGGCAAGACGACGACGTCGGTGGCGCTGACCGAAGGCATGGGCCATATCGGCAAGAGCCCGGTCCTGTGCCTGAGAGAGCCGTCGTTGGGACCCGTGTTCGGGATGAAGGGCGGGGCCGCAGGGGGCGGGTTCGCCCAGGTCGTCCCGATGGAGGACCTCAACCTCCATTTCACCGGGGACATCCACGCGATCGGCGCCGCCAACAACCTGCTCGCGGCGATCCTCGACGCCTCGATCCTGCACGGCAACCCGCACAAGGTCGACGCCCTGCAGGTTACCTGGAAGCGGGCCGTCGACATGAACGACCGGGCGTTGCGCAAGGTCACGATCGGCCTCGGCGGAGCCGCCAACGGCTACCCGCGCGAGACCGGGTTCGACATCACGGCCGCGTCGGAGGTGATGGCGATCCTCGCCGTCAGCCGCGACGTCCAGGACCTGCGCCGGCGACTGGGCCGGATCACCGTCGGCTACACCCGCGCGGGTGAGCCGGTCACCGCCGAGGCCCTGGGCGCTGCGGGGGCGATGACCGTGCTGCTCAAGGATGCGATCAAGCCGAACCTGATCCAGACGCTCGAGGGACAGCCCTGCCTGATGCACACGGGACCGTTCGCGAACATCGCCCACGGCAACTCGTCGCTGGTCGCGGACCTGCTCGGGCTGAAGCTCGGCGACTACGTGGTCACCGAGTCCGGCTTCGGCTCGGACATGGGGATGGAGAAGTTCATCGACATCGTCTGTCGCAGCGGCGGGCTCGTCCCCAGCGCGATCGTCCTGGTCGCCACCGTACGCGCCCTCAAACACCACGGTGGGCTCGTCGACGACGCGAACCGCGAGCAGGGGCTGGCCGCGATCGAATCCGGGATCGCGAACCTTCACCGCCACCTTCAGATTGTGCGCGAGTTCGGCCTGCCGGCGGTCGTCGCCGTCAACCGCCGGCCCGAGGATACGGACGAGGAGGTGGAGCTGGCAACGCGACTCGCGACCGAGGGTGGGGCATTCGCGGCCGCGGTCAGCGACGGATTCGCACAGGGCGGCAAGGGTGCTGCCGATCTGGCCGAGGCGGTCGTCGCCGCCTGCGATCAGCCGAACGAGTTCCGCTTCCTGTACGAGAGCGGGGAGACGATCAAGGACAAGATCGAGGCCGTCGCAAAGCGCGTCTACGGCGCCACCGAGGTCGTCTACTACCTGGAGGCAGAGCAGAAGATCGCGCAGTTCACCGAGCAGGGCCTGGCCGAGCTTCCGGTCTGCATGGCGAAGACGCCGCTGTCCCTGTCGGCGGATCCCGAGCTGCTCGGCGCCCCGACCGGGTTCAAGCTTCCGGTGCGCGACCTCCGCGCCTACACGGGAGCCGGCTGGCTGGTGCCGCTCTGCGGCGACATCCAGCAGATGCCGGGACTGGGCAAGACGGCCGCCGCCTTCGACGTCGACGTCGACGCCGAGGGGCGCACGGTGGGGCTGTTCTGAGTGCTCAGCGCCGGGAAGCGCTGAGGCCGTGACCGGGCTCGGAGACCGCCAGGTGCGCGAGGTGCTGGCCGCGCTGGCGTCGCCGGCCAAGGCGCCTGCCGCGGGAGTCGCGACCGCGCTCGCCTGCGCGGCGGCCGCGGCGCTCGTCGAGCTGACCGCCGGGTTGGCCG
>JBKJZF010000205.1:0-7956 GCA_046715315.1 Solirubrobacterales bacterium
CGATGTGCAGCTTCTCGTCGGTCGTGTACCCGGAGAGCTGGATCACCTCCATCCGGTCGCGCAGCGCCAGCGGGATCGTGTCGAGGGTGTTCGCCGTGGTGATGAACATCACCTCGGAGAGGTCGAACGGGAGGTCGAGGTAGTGGTCGCGGAAGGAGTTGTTCTGCGCCGGGTCGAGGACCTCGAGCATCGCGCTCGCGGGGTCGCCGCGGAAGTCGGCCCCCATCTTGTCCAGCTCGTCGATCATCAACACCGGGTTGCGCGAGCCGGCGTCGCGCAGGGCGCGGACGATCGTCCCGGGCATGGCGCCGATGTAGGTGCGGCGGTGGCCGCGGATCTCCGCCTCGTCGCGCACCCCGCCGACCGAGATCCGCTCGAACTCGCGACCGAGCGCGCGGGCGATCGAGCGCCCGAGGCTCGTCTTGCCGACGCCGGGCGGTCCGACGAAGCAGAGGATCGGGCCGTGCGAGGAGGGGTTGAGGCTGCGCACGGCCAGGTACTCGAGGATCCGGTCCTTGACCTGCTCGAGGTCGTAGTGGTCCTCGTCCAGGACCTCCCGGGCGTGATCCAGGTCGAGGTTGTCCTTGGTGTGCTTGTCCCACGGCAGCTCCACCAGCCACTCCAGGTAGGTGCGGATGACGCCGTGCTCGGCGGCGGCCGGCGGCAGCTTCTCGAGCCGTCCGAGCTCGCGGTCGGCCTGCTTGCGCGCCGCCTCCGGGAGGTTCGCCTCCTCGATCCGCTCGCGCAGCTCGTTGATCTCGGCCTGCTGTGAGTCGCCCTCGCCCAGCTCCTGCTGGATCGCCTTCAGCTGCTCGCGCAGGTAGTACTCGCGCTGGCCCTTGTCGATCTCCGACTCGACCTGCGACTGGATCTTCGACCCCAGCTGGATCACCTCGAGCTCGCGGGCGAGGATCTCGGAGAGGCGCCGCAGGCGACGGTCGACGGAGACCTCCTCCAGCAGCTCCTGCTTCTCTGAGGTCGAGATCCGCAGCGCGCCCGCGATTACGTGAGAGAGCGCCGACGGATCGTCGATGTTGGTGACCGCGAGCTGGAGCTCCTCGGGCAGGTACGGGATCTGCTCGATGATCTCGCTGAAGGTCGTCTGCACGTTGCGGGTGAGGGCCTCCAGCTCGGGCGAGGGCTCGAGCTCGTCGGGGAACGAGGAGATGCGAGCGATCAGGTAGGGCTCCTCGGCGACGAAGTCGCCGATATTGATCCGCTCGATCCCCTGCACGAGGATGCGGACCGTGCCGTCGGGGATCTTCAGCATCCGGGCGACCACGCCGGCGACGCCGACGTCGTAGATCTCGTCGGGGCCGGGCTCCTCGATCTCGGGGTCGCGCGAGGCGACCATCGCGATCATTCGCTCGCCGCTGAGGACGTCGTCGATCAGCCTGATCGAACGGGCCTGGCCGACCGCGAGCGGCGTCAGCGTGTCCGGGAAGGTGACCATGTCCTTCAGCGGCAACACCGGTAGCGCGCCGGGCAGCTTCTGGCCGCTGCGATCGCGGATCGCCTGCCCGAGGTCCGGCGTCTCGACGACCTCGATCGAGGGCCCGCCGTCGCCGATCATCAGTCTCCCGGCTCGATCGGGACCCGGCGGCTCGCCTGGCCGCCGATGCTCAGCGGCAGCTCAACCCGGAGGACGCCGTCGTCATAGGTGGCGCGGGCCTCGTCGGCGACGACGTCGGCGTTGAGCTCGACGATGCGGCGAAACGGCCCGGCCTCGATCTCGACCTGCTGGTAGACGCGGCCCTCCGTCTCCTGCACGGGTCGCCCCCCCGAGATCACCAGCTCGCGCCCGGAGATCTCGAGGTTGACGGTGTCCATCGGCACCCCGGCGAGCTCGACCTTGACGATCGCCAGCGGCGGCTCGCCACCGCAGTAGTAGACGTCGACGCGGGGTGAGAAGCCGGACTGGGCGCGGCCGGGGAACCATCCCTCCCCCCAAACGTCGCCGAAGAGCTCATCCATCTCGCGCCGCATGCGCTCGAAGTTGACCAATAGGTCCCGCTGCCTTGCCATCAACCCAAGCGTAGCGACGGAGACCAGGCGTCAGCAGGGGGCCGAAGGCGGCTCAGAGCTCGTAGACGGCCCCCTCGCGGGCGACCTCCACCGGCGAGCCGAAGGCGGCCGACGCCTGCTTGCGAGCCCAGACCTGGTCGAGCTCGTCGGAGATGTGGGTGATGACGACCCGCTTGGCGCCCGCGCGACGGGCGTGCTCCCCCGCCTCCTCCGGCGTCAGGTGCCCGCGTAGGCCGGTGCGCTCGGGGCGCGGGAGCGTGGCCTCGACCAGCAGCAGGTCCGTCCCCTCGGCGAAGGCGATCAGCTCCTCGTCGGGGCGGCAGTCGGCGCCGAAGGTGAAACGGCTGCCGTCGGCGACGGAACGCAGCTCGACCGCGTATGTCTCGGTGAAGTGCTGGACCTCGCCGAAACGGACCCGCAGGCCGCCGACGTCGAGGCTCGATTCGCGGTCGTACTCCTCGACGACGAAGGCGTTGTCGATCAGGTCGTCGTTGCCCCAGCAGCCGACGATCCGGCGGAAGGTCTCGATCGCGCCCGGGGGCGCGATCAGCCGTGGCCGGGCGGGCGAGTCGGTGCCGGGCCAGGGGGGCACCGGGACGGGCTGCTGGCGTGGCGCGTAGGTGAGCGCGTAGGCGTATGGCACGAGGTCGAGGATGTGGTCCGCGTGCAGGTGGGAGATGACGACGGCGTCGATCTCGGTGTAGTCGCGGTGCTGGCGGAGCTTGCCGAAGACGCCGTTGCCGCAGTCGAGCAGCAGCGAGGTGTCTCCATCCTCGACCAGATACCCGCTGCATGCGCCGCCGGCGTCCTGCCAGGACGGCGACTTGCCGAGAACCGTCACCCGCATAGTGGCGATTCACTCTAACCCGCCGCCGACGTCGCGCAGGCGGGATCGGGGCGGGTGCACGCCAGGCTGCGGGCGTGTTCAGGCGGACTCGGCGAGCGGCTCGTCGGCGGCCTGGCGAAGCAACAGCGAGGGCTGGCGCGGCGGGACCAGGCCGTCGGGGCTATCTGGCCGGAAGGTGGAGCAGGGCTCATCGAGGGCGAGCGCGCAGAGCATCTTGCGATGGAAGAAGCACTCGGCGCAGCTGCGGCCATTCTTGCGCGAGCGCTTGCGGGTCTTGCGCGGGAGGCCGAGGGCCTCGGCGAGCTCGGGCGGCGGCTGTTCGACCTTGATCACGGCGGCGATAGTGGCACTCGCCGGGGCCCCCTGCAGGAGACGTTTCCGCAAATCGCCGGAGTTTTCTTCAGAGGTCGTTGACGTCGATTCACGGGCTTTGCGGGAACAGCCCGGGCGCCGCTAGAATTACGGGGCCATGGCGCACGAACCCACGGCGCGCCTGAACGCGTCCCCACCGCTTTTCCAGAACCGCTTCCTCGATTTCTTCTCGAGGATCCACCCGGTCGTGCCGGCGCTGATCTTCCTGCCGATGATCGCGGCGCTGATCGTCTTCGGCGCCCGCGACGGCCAGGGCGCGCTCGAGATCGTCGCGCTCGTCGCCGGCGGACTGGCGATCTGGACCCTGTCGGAGTACTGGCTGCACCGCAAGCTCTTTCACTGGGAGCCCGACAACGCGATCGGGCGGCGGATGCACTTCATCATCCACGGCGTCCACCACGACCATCCGAACGACAAGCTGCGGCTGGTGATGCCGCCTGGCGCCTCGATCCCGCTGGCCGCGCTCTTCTTCGGCGCCTTCTGGCTGATCTTCGGAATCCCGACCGCGCTGCCGCTGTTCGCCGGCTTTCTGATCGGCTACCTCGTCTACGACTACACCCACTATTACCTGCACCACTTCGTCCCGCGCAGCGACTTCGGCAAGCGCCTGCGCGAGCACCACATGCGCCACCACTTCCAGGACCACCGGTACGGGTACGGGGTCTCCTCCCCGATCTGGGACGCGGTCTTCCGCACGCTGCCGCGCAGCCGCAGCGCCGCCAAGCGCCCCGACTAGAGCGCCCGCCGGAAGCGGACCTCGACCAGGTCGGGGACCTCCGGGAAGTACTGGCTGCCCCGGCGACCGCCGTCGGCGCGCCAGCCCTGCCCGGCATAGAAGCTCGCCGCGCGGTCGTTGCCCTCGAGCATCCACAGAATCGCCTGGCGGCAGCCGCCCGCGCGCATCTGGGCGATCGAGGCCTCCATCAGCGCGGTTCCCGCTCCGCAGCCCCATGACCGCGGCTGCACGTAGAGGGCCGGGATCTCGCCGACGCCCTCGGGCTCATCGGCGTCCCGGCACTCGATCGCCAGGGTCGAAAAGCCCACCACGGCGCCGTCCGATTCGGCCACCAGGGTGCGGGAGCGCCCTCCCCCGGGCTCGAGCCAGCGGCGCCACTGGCGCTCGCGCCCGGGGAGCGAGAGGGAATCGAGCAGCTCGGCCGGCAGCAACCCCGGATATGCGCCTCTCCAGGAGGAGATGTGAGCGCCCGCGACGGCGCGGGCGTCCTCGAGGACCGCGGGGCGCACTGTCACCTCTGTGTTGGGCAAGGATCCTCCACCTAAACCACACTGTTACAGTGACTGAACATAGACACGAACATCACACTCACATTGGCAGAGAGAAAGGGGACTGCTCCTGATGGCATCGAAGACAGTAGACCAAGCGGCGAACCTGATCCGGGAGAGGATCAAGGAGCTTGAGGCCGAGCGCGAGCATCTCTCGCGCGCCCTCGCCAGCCTCACCGGCGGGCGCGAGGGACGCCGCGGACCGGGCCGCCCGCGCCGCTCGGGCAAGGGCCGCCCACGCGGACGCCGCCGTCGCGGCAAGACCCGCACCGACCAGGCCGTGAAGCTGATCTCCGAGAACCCGGGCATCGGGGCGTCGGATATCGCCAAGCAGCTGAAGATCAAGCCGAACTACATCTACCGGGTGCTCGGCGACCTCCAGAAAGAGGGCCGGGTGAAGAAGGACGGCCGCTCCTACACGGCCGCCTGAGCGCAGCCCAGCGCCGCCCGCACGGTCCCGGCGACCTCGTCGGGCCGGCGGGCGAGCTGGCGCCAGGTGAACCTCAGGACCCGCCACCCGGCCGCGGTCAGCATCTGGTCGCGGCGCCGATCCCGCTCGAACGCCGCCCGGGTTCCATGGGTCGCGTGACCGTCGGTCTCGACGACGAGACGCCCGGCCGGCCAGTGGAAGTCGACCTCGAAGGTGTCGGCTCCCACCTCGACGCGTCCGTTGACGACGGGGCTGGGTAGGGAGGCGGACCTGCAGACGGCGAGGAAAAGCCGCTCGAGTTCGGTCCGGGTGAAGGCGTGGTCCGGGAGGTAAAGAGTCAGGGCGCGGCGCAGCCTCGTCGCGCCGCGGTTTCCATGGGCGCGGTCGAGGACGTCGCGCACCGCGGCGAGGTCGAGGATGCGGAGCACCTCCGCCCGCTCGATGGCGCGGTCGAGGCCCCGGGCGTCGACGACGCCCGCGAGGTCGAGCAGGGTGCGGGCGACGGAGGTGCAGGGGATGTGGTCGATGGTGCTGACGTCGCGGGCGAGCAGGGTGCCAATGTGCACCCGGATGCCGGGACGCGAGCGCACTGTTCGCCCCGAGACGGTGATGTCGACCAGCGACCGGGTCGAGGGACGGAGATCCAGTAGGGAGGCGGCCGAGTGGTGCGAGAGCGCCGCGCCCCGACCGCACGCCAGGACGGCCGCCATGAAGCGGCCCTTCCGGGTCAGACGCTTATGGCCGATTGCGTAGACGCCACGGTGGATGCGGTGGAGGTGGCCGCTGGCGGCACGGTGGTGGATGGCCGCCGTGGTGACGCCGATCGCACGAAGCTGAGACCCCGCCACGACCCCATGCTGCCGCGCCGCCAACGCCGCAACCCGCGCCCAGGGCGGCGAACTCAACGAACTCCGCCGTAGTGGCTGACTTCGTTGGTGACCCCTCCCCACCCAGCCAATGTGACGGCTCGGGCGTCACATATATACGCGAACTTGTGCCGGGATGCGAACGCCGGCGCGCCGCACCCCGCGCGCCCTAGACCAGCCCGAGGCCCGCGACCGCGTCGCGCTCCGAGCGCAGCTCGGCGACGGTGGCGTCGATCCGCTCGCGGGAGAAATCGGTGATCTCGAGGCCCTCGACGATCGAGTAGGAGCCGCCCGCGCAGGCGCAGGGGTGGCCCGAGATGATCCCCTCGGCGATCCCGTAGGAGCCGTCGGCGGGAACGCCCATCGAGACCCAGTCGCCCTCCGGGGTGCCGAGCACCCAGTCGTGGACGTGGTCGATCGCGGCGTTCGCGGCCGAGGCGGCGCTGGAGGCTCCGCGGGCGTCGATGATCGCGGCGCCGCGCTTGGCGACGGTGGGGATGAAGGTGTCGGCGATCCAGGCCTCGTCGCCGACCGCGTCCCAGGCCGACTCGCCCTTGACCCTGGCGTTGACCAGGTCGGGGTACTGGGTGGTCGAGTGGTTGCCCCAGACGGTCATCTTGGAGACGTCGCCGACGGCCACGTCGAGGCGCTGGGAGAGCTGGGCGATGGCGCGGTTGTGATCGAGGCGGACCATCGCGGTGAAGCGCTCGGAGGGCACATCGGGGGCGTTCGAGGCGGCGATCAGGGCATTTGTGTTGGCCGGATTGCCGACGACGAGGATCTTGACGTCGTCGGCCGCGCCGGCGTTGATCGCCTCGCCCTGCGGCTTGAAGATGCCTCCGTTCGCCTCCAGCAGGTCGGAGCGCTCCATCCCCGGCCCGCGGGGGCGGGCGCCGACCAGCAGGCCGAGATTGCAGCCGTCGAAGGCGGTCTTGGGGTCGTCGTGGATGTCCACCCCTGCCAGCAGCGGGAAGGCGCAGTCGTCAAGCTCCATCGCGGTGCCCTCGGCGGCCTTGACCGCGTCGGGGATCTCGAGCAGGTTGAGGTGGACAGGGGTGTCGCCGAGCATCTGGCCCGAGGCGATGCGGAACAGCAGCGTGTAGCCGATATGGCCTGCGGCGCCGGTGACGGTGACGTTGACGGGGGAGCCGCTCATCAGGCGCGCATCCTATTCAGGCGCCGCCTGGGGGGACGAGCCGCCCTACTCGGTCGCCAGGTCGCGCTTCAGGAGCTGGTCGAGGAACTTCCCCAGCTCGCGGACTTGCTTCTTCGTCAGGCCCCAGACCTTGGCGGCGGCAGCATCGACCGCCTCCTGATCAGGCTCCTTGCCGCCCTTGACGGCTCGGTGCGCGCGGCATGTGCCGGCTTCTCGCTCCTGTGAGAGGTTAGGGTTGCCTCGGCAGGTTCAAACACATGGGAGGTCGCATGAAGTTCGCACGGAAGCCAGGCTCTCGCGCCTGGGTGCTGGTCCCGGTTGCGCTCGTGGGCGTCGCCAGCCTGGTGGTCGCGCTCAACGCCACCGGTGCCGGCAGCAAGCCGAAGTGCTTCGGCAAGGAGGCGACGAAGGTCGGCACCAACGCCGCCGACAGCATCGACGGCACGGAGGGCAAGGACGTGATCGTCAGCCTGGGCGGCGGCGACGACGTCGACGGCAAGGGCGGCAACGACCTCATCTGCACCGGCAAGGGCGCCGATGGGGCGGCCGGGGGCGCGGGCGACGACAAGATCAACGGAGGCGCGAAGGCCGATTCGATCGACGGCGACACGGGGCTCGACGATCAGCCCGGGGACGGCGGGGATCTGATCAAGGGAGGCGCGCGGGCGGATCGCCTCGAGGGACAGGGAGACGACGATCGGATCCTCGGAGGCGAGGGCAACGACCTGCTCGACGGCCAGAGCGGAACCGCCGACTACTGCGACGGCGGGCCGAAGGCCGACAGCCTGGCCAACTGCGAGGAGGGCCCGGGCGACTGACGCCGACCGCCGGACGCCCCGGGCGTGCTCACTTGCTCATCTCCTTCTGAAGGTTGCGGTCTATCGACGCGAGGAACTCCTGGGTCGTCTGGAACCCCTGATCGGGGCCGACGAGGAGGGCGAGGTCCTTGGTCATCTTCCCGCTTTCGACCGTCTCC
>JBKJZF010000206.1:0-3125 GCA_046715315.1 Solirubrobacterales bacterium
CGCTCCGACCGGGCCGCGCGGGGCCCGACGGTCAGGCGAGGCGAGCGGCCAGGTTCTCGTCCAGTGCAGCAAGGAAGTCCTCGGTCGTCAGCCACTCCGCGTCCGCCCCGCCGAGCAGGGCGAGGACCAAGGACATCTTCCCGCTTTCTACAGTCTCCACGCACACCCGCTCAAGCGCATCGGCGAAGGCCGAGACCTCGGGCGTCGAGTCCATCCTGCCGCGGGCGGCGAGGGCGCGGGTCCAGGCGAAGATCGAGGCGATCGGGTTGGTCGAGGTCGGCTTGCCCTGCTGGTGCTGGCGGTAGTGGCGGGTAACGGTGCCGTGGGCCGCCTCGGCCTCGACGGTCTTGCCGTCGGGGGTCATCAGGACGCTGGTCATCAGGCCGAGAGAGCCGAAGCCCTGGGCGATGGTGTCGGACTGGACGTCGCCGTCGTAGTTCTTGCAGGCCCAGACGTAGCCGCCCTCCCACTTCATCGCCGCGGCGACCATGTCGTCGATCAGGCGGTGCTCGTAGGTCAGTCCCCTGGCGTCGAATTCGGCCTTGAACTCGGCGTCGAAGACCTCCTGGAAGAGGTCCTTGAAGCGCCCGTCGTAGGTCTTCAGGATCGTGTTCTTGGTCGACATGTAGACGGGGACCTCGCGTTCGAGCCCGTAGCGGAAGGAGGCTCGGGCGAAATCGCGGATCGAGGAGTCGAGGTTGTACATCGCCATCGCCACCCCGCCCCCCTCCGGGAAGTCGAAGACCTCGAGCTCGATCGGCTCGGAACCGTCGTTGGGGGTGAACGACAGCATCAGCTTGCCGTCGCCGGGGATCAGGGTGTCGGTGGCGCGGTACTGGTCGCCGAAGGCGTGACGGCCGATGATGATCGGCTTCGTCCACCCCGGGACCAGACGGGGGATGTTCGAGATCACGATCGGCTCCCGAAAGATGACCCCGCCGAGGATGTTGCGGATCGTGCCGTTCGGCGAGCGGTACATCCGCTTCAGGCCGAACTCCTCGACCCGGGCCTCGTCCGGGGTGATCGTCGCGCACTTCACCCCCACCCCGTGCTTCTTGATCGCGTTGGCGGCGTCGATCGTGATCTGGTCCTCGCTCGCGTCGCGGCTCTCGATCCCGAGGTCGAAGTACTTCAGCTCGACGTCCACGTAGGGCAGGATCAGCTGCTCCTTGATGAAGGCCCAGATGATCCGGGTCATCTCGTCGCCGTCGAGCTCGACGATGGGGTTGGCCACCTTGATCTTGTCCATTTGCCCAGTGTCCCTTCAAGTCTTGGACGCGGCACCCTAGCGACGCGCTCCGGCCCGTACCATTGCCATCTTGGCCACCACTGAGCCCCGCCCAACCGCCGCCACCCACGAGGTCTTCAACCAGCCACCCCCGCTGGAGGGCTACAACGTCTTCGAGGCCGACCGCGTGCTCTCGGAGGCCGCAGAGCGCGAGGGCGCGGAATGGGCCGGCGAGCGGCTGAGCGAGCTCGGTGCCGTCTGCGGGCGCCCCGACGTGATCCGGCTCGGCCGCGAGGCCAACGAGAACCCTCCTCGCCTGCGCACCCACGACCGCTTCGGCCATCGCATCGACGAGGTCGAGTTCCATCCTTCCTGGCACCAGCTGCTGGAGATCGGGGTCTCCCGCGGGATCCACGCGCTGCCCTGGCGCGAACCGCGTTCGGGTGCGCACGCGGCCCGCGGGGCGATGTTGATGCTGCTCGGACAGGTCGAGGCGGGGGTCCAGTGCCCGATCTCGATGACCCACTCGGCGATCCCCACCCTGCGGGTCGAGCCCGGCCTGGCGGCCGAGTGGGAGCCGCGGCTGCTGTCGCTCTCCTACGACGGCGAGCACATGGTTCCGGCAATCGACAAGAAGGGCGCCCTCTGCGGGATGGGCATGACCGAGAAGCAGGGGGGTTCGGACGTGCGCGCCAACACCACCACGGCCCGCCCCCTGAACGGTGGCGGGCCCGGCGCCGCCTACGAGATCACCGGCCACAAGTGGTTCATGTCGGCGCCGATGTGCGACGTCTTCCTCGTCCTCGCGCAGGCCGAGGGCGGGATCTCGTGCTTTCTGATGCCGCGGTTCACCCCCGACGGCGAGCGCAACCGGATCCACCTGCAGCGGCTCAAGGACAAGCTCGGCAACCGCTCGAACGCCTCCTCGGAGGTCGAGTTCCACGGCGCCTGGGCACAGCTGATCGGTGAAGAGGGCCGCGGCGTGCGGACGATCATCGAGATGGTCAACCACACCCGCCTCGACTGCGCCCTCGGCGCCTCGGCGGGGATGCGCTGGGGGACCGCGGCGGCGATCAACCACTGCGCCCACCGATCGGCCTTCGGCGCGACGCTGATCTCACAGCCGCTGATGCGCAACGTCCTCGCCGACCTGGCGATCGAGTCCGAGGCGGCGACAGTGGCCTCGATGCGCCTGGCCCGCGCCTACGACGAAGCGATCGCCGGCGACGAGCACTCGATCGAGCTGAAGCGGGTTGCGACTCCGATCCTCAAGTACTGGATCTGCAAGCGGGCCCCGAGCCACGCGGTCGAGGCGCTGGAGTGCCTCGGCGGCAACGGCTACGTGGAGGAGTCGGGGATGCCCCGCCTGTTCCGCGAGAGCCCGCTGGCCTCGATCTGGGAGGGCTCGGGCAACGTCCAGTGCCTGGACGTGTTGCGGGCGATGGCGCGCAGCCCGCAATCGCTCGAGGCGTTCTTCGCCGAGGTCGGCGAGGCCGACGGAGCGGAGCCGCGGCTGGACGCGTTTGTAGCCGAGCTGCGCGACGAGCTCTCCGATTCAGCGAGGATCGAGGAGCGCGCGCGCCGCCTGGTCGAGTGGATGGCGCTGGCCCTGCAGGGCTCGCTGCTGGTGCGCTTCGGTGACCCTGCTGTCGCCGACGCCTTCAGCGCCTCACGCCTGGACGGCGATGCGGGCCGCGCCTTCGGCACGCTGCCGGCGGGCGTCGACTTCGAGCGCATCGTCGCTCGCCACGCGCCCGTCGCCTGACGGGGCGCGCTAGCCGGTGAGCACGGTGAGCAGGGCGGCGGCAACGCCACCGCCGAGCGCGAGCCCGGCGATGTTGGCGGCGGCCACCCAGGCGCCGCCGAGGCGATTCGCCTGTGCGGCATCGGGCTCGAG
>JBKJZF010000207.1:0-6284 GCA_046715315.1 Solirubrobacterales bacterium
GACCATGACCAGATCGCCCGGCTCGACGTCCTCGACCGGCACCTCGATCGCCTCGCTGTCGCGGACTATCGTCGCCGTCTTCGCCTGCAGCCCGATCAGCTTCTTGATCGCCGCCGTGGTACCGGCCTTGGCCCGCGCCTCGAGCAGGCGGCCAAGGAGGATCAGGGCGATGATCACCGCCGCGGTGTCGAAGTAGACGTCCGGGAGCTCGCCCGGCTCGGCGAACAGGCCAGGCGCCACCGTCGCCACCAGGCTGTAGAGGTAGGCGGCGCTCGTCCCCAGCGCGATCAAGGTGTTCATGTCGGCCGATCCGTGGCGCCCGACCTTCCAGGCTCCGGCGTAGAAGGGCCAGCCGGCCCAGAGCTGGACGGGCGTGGCCAGGGCCAGCATCAGCCACATCGAGGCCCGCTCTCCCAGCGGCGACCAGACGAAGGTGAGGATCAGCAGCAGCGCGCCCACCACCGCGGCGAAGACGAAGCGCCGACGCAGCGTGCGGAGCTCGGCCATCGCCCGGCGCTCATGCTGGCCTTCCTGTTCGGCCGTCTCGCCGACCGTCCGACCGGCGTAGCCGGCGCGCTCGATCGCGGCGAGCACGTCGCCCGGCCCGGCTTCGCCGGGGGCGTAGGTGACCGTCGCCTCCTCGGTCGCCAGGTTGACGGCCGCGTCGAGGACCCCTGTCGTGGCGCCTAGGGCCCCCTCCACCTTGCTCACGCACGAGGCGCAGCTCATACCCTCGACCGCGACTCGGATCCGGGTCGGCGACTCGGTCTCGCTCACGAGGTCGACCGCATACCCGGCACGATCGACCGCCTCGGCCAGCGCCCCGCGGTCGAGTTCGGGGCCGACGATGGTGGCGCGACCGTTGGCAAGGTTGACGTTCGCCGCCTCGACCCCGTCGACCTCGCTCAGCGCCCGTTCGATCCGCGCGACGCACGACGCACAGTGCATGCCCTCGATCGTCAGCTCGATCCGGTCTTCGCTTGCGGTTTGCGCGATTGTCGTCATCGTCATCGAGATCCGGCCTTACGCAGTGTAGGAGGAGACACTAGCAAACCCCCTGGGGGTATAGGTATAGTGGTCAGATGGCAACGAAGACACCCCACGGATACAGCGCCGGCAAGCAGGAGCTCCTCGGCCGTATGCGCCGGATCAAAGGCCAGATCGAGGGCATCGAGCGGATGATCGAAGACGACCGCTACTGCATCGACGTCATGACCCAGATCAGTGCCGTCGATGCTGCGCTCGACAAGGTTGCGCTCGGACTGGTGGATGGTCACGTCCGCAAGTGCATGACCGAGGGGGACGGCCTGGAGCGAACCGACGAGCTGATGGCCGCGATCGGCCGGCTGCTGCGAAGTCGCTGATCGCGGCAGGACGCTTTTCGCTCTCCCTTCGCCTGCCTGATCGACTTGGCTAGGAACTACAGCTGGCCGCCACCTCGAGCTGGTGCTGATCCCGGCTGAGGTCCCCTGAGACTGACCACGAGACCGAGGACGGCGACTGTCAACAGCCCGAGGCTGGTCCACTGGGTGACACTCAGTCCCAGGGTCAAGTCGGTGCTGTCATCGCGAACGAAGAACATGAGAAAGCGACCGAGGGCATAGGCGGCGATCACCGTCCAAAGCAGAGACCCGGGTCGCTTGAAGCGATGGCGCAGAGGCCAGATCACGGCGAACATCGCCAGGGCGAGCACGACCTCGTAGAGCCCGCCCGAGTGATAGGCGAGCGCGTTGCTCGGCACATCGGCGTCCGGGTGCGCGTTTCGCACCGCCCAGGGCAGATCCGAGACCGGGCCGTAGTGCTCGCCGTTGATCACATCCCCGATGCGTCCGACCGCCATCCCGAGGGGAAACCCGGCTGCCAGAGCATCGAGGTAGCTGAGGCTCAGGCGCCGCCGGCGCAAATAGAACCCGGCGGCGGGCACGCCGAAGATGATCCCCCCGTAGAAGGAGAAGCCATTCGTGCCGAGCCAGTCCACCGGATGAAGCAGCGCGGCCGCGTCGTTCTCGAGCAGGTAGAACACCCTCGCCCCCAGCATTCCGCTGACGGCCATGACGACGATCAGGTTCAGCACCTGGTCGGTGTCGAGGCCGCCCTCGCGTGCCACTCGCATCGCCAGCCAGCTCCCCAGCACGAGGCCGAGCGCGATCGTCAGCCCGTGCCACGACAGAGTCAGGGGGCCGACCTCGAACATCGGGTCAAGGTTGATCGTGATCACACCGGCCATCGGGACTCCTACGCATTGTAGGTATCGGGCCCTCGCGTCCTTTGGGAATCCCGGAGACCTGCGGCGAACCTAGCCCGAAACGCGCGCGAGCGCGCAACGCGGCTCCCTCAAGGCGCGAAGCCTGACCCACAGCGCCCAGCCGGCCAGGGCTACGGCGGCGAGGCCGATCAGTGGCTGGATCGGAGCGAAGTAGCTCAGCGCGCCGGAGGTGCCGAGCAGTGCGACGACGAGCTTGTTGCAGATCGGGCACCCAACGGCGAACACGCCCAACAGGCCGGCGCCGGCGGTCGTGGCAGCCAGGCCGCTGCGAAGCTGCGGCAGGAGGTACGTCGCGATCAGCGCCCCGCTGAGCAGGCTGGTCAGGATCCAGAACACGTACTGCTCCGGTTCGACCGGCGTCATCCGGGTGAAAAGAGAGTTGTCGATGATCGCCGTCGGGATCGCCAGCACGAGGGCGAAACCGCCGGCTGCGACCAGCGAGACCAGTAGGTAGCGCCAGCCCAGCTGTGCGCGCGCCATCTCCCAGTCATTCACCGCTGACCACCGAGCCGGATCCTACATAAGGTAGGACATGCCCGGCGACGCTCCTCCTTCATCCACAAGTGTCTCGGAACGTCAACGCCTATTCGCAGTCGGCGACGCGGTCGCTTTGGGCCTGGCGCATTTGATCCCAGCCCGAGGCTGCGAGGACCGGGGTCGCGGCGACCAGCGTGAGCGTCAGGATCGCGGCAGCCACACTGAGCAGCCTGGCCGCGGCGTTGCCCGCCCGCCAGCTGCCGGCCGGTTTGCGCAACAGGAGGCGGATCCGCTCGGGAACGCCGCTGCCGCCGAGGCTGGCCAGAGCCGGCGTCGGATGTCCCTGGCGGGCCCCCGCCGCCTTGCAGATCGCGCTGGCCAGGGCGAGGCGATCCCCGGTTCGGCGCACGGCGTACTCGTCGGCATCCCGCTCGAGCTGAAAGTGAAGGTGGTCGAGAGCGCGCCGGCTGCCGGGCAGAAGACGTGAGAGGCCGGCCAGAAGTTGCCCGGCCAACGCGATGAAGCGATGGTGGCGAGTCACGTGGCCCCACTCGTGCTCGAGCCCCGCGGCAAGCTCGGCATCGTCGAGCTGAACGAGGGCGCCGGCCGAGACGACGACGCGCGGCGCCCGCAAACCGGCGGCGGCAACGACCACCTCCGACCCGCCGACGATCACGCTCGAGCTCGGACCGGGCCCAAGCGAGTGGCGGCGCAGCCAGCTGTGGGCGGCGCGCGCTCCGTGCCAGATGCCGAAGCCGACTGAGAGCACCGACGCGGCGATGACCAGTGCCGGGACGAGTACGGCCGCGTCGCCGATGCGATGGCCGTCGAAGCCCAGGTGGGTGGCGAAGAACGGGATCACCGCGTGGATGCACCAGTGGGTCAGCAGTCCGAACAGCTCGGTCGCCGGCAGATAGAGAACCGCGATCACGACCAAAGAGAGGGCGAGGGCCGCACGTAGCGCCAGCACGCAGACCCAGAGTGCAATCGCGCTCGGGGCGGAAAGGCGGGCTTGGGTCAAGAGATGGGGCGCCGCGAGTGCGGCCACGGCGCCGGCGGCGGCAGCGAGAGCCTCCGGCACGACTAGCCCCGGCGTTCGCGGTCGATCTGGTCGGCCAGCTCGCGGATCTCGCCCAGCTCGACCGGATCGAGATCACCGACCAGGTTGGCCAGGGCGGCGCGGCGCGCCTCGTCCGAGGCGCCGGAAAGGGTGCGGTTGAGTGAGCCAGAGATGTAGTCGGCCTCGCTGACCAGCGCCGAGTAGAAGATCACGTTGCCCTCGCGCTCGCGGCCCAGCAGACCGCGAGCAGCGAGGCGGTTGAGAACGGTCTGGATCGTCGTGTAGGCGCGGCGGCTTCGCTTCGGCAGCGCCTTGCGGACCTGCTCGACCGAGCCTCGGTCGAGCCGCCACATGACACGCATGACCTGCTCTTGCAGACTGCCTTGGATCGGATCCTTGCCCCGCATCGCCGAGGCAGTGTAGGCGGGACCGAGGATCGCTTCTCCGACCAGGCGTCGGAGAACCGCTAGGGTCCGACGGTGGTCGTTCTTTTCGGACGGCTGCGGCCATCATCGAGCGACTTGAACCCCTCCACCACCACCTCCTCCTCGCCTCTTTCGGCCCCGCCCAGCGAGCAGCGAGAGCACACCTTCCTGTTCGCCGATCTCGCGGGTTTCACGGCCTTGACCGAGGCACACGGCGACGAACACGCCGCGAACCTGGTCAGCGACTTCTCCGATCGGGTTCAGGCCTTGCTTGCCGAGCTGGGCGGCGGCGACACGAAGACGATCGGCGACGCGATCATGGTCCGCTCGGACTCTGCCCGCCGGGCGGTCGAGCTGGGGTTGGTCGTGATCGAGCGGATCTGCCGGCTTCCGGGCTATCCGGTGGTTCGCGTCGGCATGAACACCGGACCAGCCGCCGAGCGCCGTGGCGATTGGTTCGGTGCGACCGTCAACCTCGCGGCTCGCGTCTCCGCCTACGCCCAAGGCCATGAGGTCTTGCTGACCGAGGCGACCCGAATCGCGGCGGGTGAGCTCGATTGGGTCAGCCTCGAGAAGCTGGGCCCGCGGCGCTTTCGCAACGTCGCCGAGCCGGTGACCGTCTTTCGCGCTCTCCGATGGGCCGGAGACCGGCACACGCTGACCGTCGATCCGGTCTGCCGGATGGCGGTGGCAGCCGACGAGGCGGCCGGATGGCTCCAGTACGAGGGACGCAAGTACACGTTCTGCTCGCTGAGGTGCGCCGAGGCCTTCGCCGCCGATCCGGGTCGTTACCTGACCAGTGCTGGCGAAACCCGCGAAGCAGACCGCTGAGAGCCGTTCGATTGCCCTACCGCCCGCTCGCTTGGGACGGAGTCGCTCTATCCAGCTGAGCTATCGGGGCCTGCGGTGAGTCTATGGCCGTCACTGGCCGGCTCCCGCAGGCCCTCGCCCGCCCCGCTGGGGGGCGTTTGGGGGTGGGTTAGGAGGCGGTCAGGCGGAAGCGGCCGGTGCCGTCCTTGTCGTCGCCGACCTTCTCCAGGCTTCCCGCCTGGCGGGCGGCCTTGAACCCCTGCTTGAGCTGCTTGCGCTCAACCTTGAGCTTGCCGGCGAGGTCGGCGCGGGTGAAATCGTCCTGTCCGAGGTCCTTTGCTGCGCTGACTACCTGATCTTCAGTGATCGTCTCACTCATCGTGGTGCTCCTTCGTTCGTGTTCGTCGTGGGTGCTCTGTCGGCCCTCGCCCTGCGCAGGCGCTGCTCGGCGAGCTGCGATGCGCGTTCGAGCTCTCGCAGCTGCGAGGCATCGGTGGCGCGGGGGCCGGGGCCGTAAGTCTTTGCCCTGTAGATCCGGAACCGGTCCTGAGCGTGTCGCGTCTCGGCCTCGAGCCTGAGCAACTCATGGTCGGCGGCGGTTGCCAGACGCGATCCATTCTCGTGCCTGGGCGCTGGGAATACGGTCATCCGCTGTCTCTTCCTCGACCCCCTCGGCGAAGCATCGGCTCGAAGGGCGGAGGGGGCGAAGAGATCCCAGCGGGCTACATACACGGTAGCGCAGGTGCTCCTGTCCGCCGTGCATCTGGGCGCCCGGGAGGGAGGTGGGCATGCCTGGCTAGTCGGCGTCGTCGTAGAGGCTCTCGCGCGCCAGCTTGGTGACGCGACTGTCCCAGAGATGGATCTCCAGGAAGTGGTCGTCGCCGAAGCCGTGGACGGCGTCGACGGCGACCAGGGTGAAGCGGCCGTCGTTGATCGCGGCCTGGTCGAGGACCTGCTCGTCGAGCTCGGCGGTGGCCGCGATCGCTCCCCGCACCAGCGGCAGCCCCCAGACGAGGGTGACGTCGACGCCGCGGCCTCAGTCGCCGCGCCAGGTGCCGATCACGTCGTCGTTGAGGTCAATCCGCCAGTCGGGGTTGTCGTCGGCCGTGACATCGGTGAAATCGGCCTTGGTGCGCAGGTCCGCCGGCTCCGCGGAGCCGTCGGGGCGCGAGAAGGAGACGGGCCCGAAGCACTCGCCCCGGTCGGCGTCGGCGGCCGGCGCCTCGCCGGTGTCGCCCGCGGGGCC
>JBKJZF010000208.1:0-7388 GCA_046715315.1 Solirubrobacterales bacterium
CGGCGCCGGCGGCGGGTTGGGGCTTGTGGGGCGCGGGCGCGCGGGCGCCGGCGGTGTCCGCGGCGCCGTTGGCGCCGGGATCCTCATCCTCCGCCTGCTTCGCCCAGTGGTTGAGCTCGCGGCGGGCGATCACCATCTTGTGGACCTCGTCGGGCCCGTCCGCGACCTTGAGCATGCGCGAGAAGCGCCACATCCCCGCCAGCGGGGTGTCGTCGGACATGCCCAGCGCTCCGTGGGTCTGGATCGCCCGGTCGAGCACGTCCATGACCACGTTCGCCGCCACCACCTTGATCATCGAGATCTCGCGGCGGGCGGCCTTCTTTCCCTCGGTGTCCATGCGCCAGGCGGCGAGCAGCGTCAGCAGGCGAGCCTGGTCGGTCTCCATCCGCGACTTCGCGATGAAGTCCTGGATGAACTGCTTGGAGGCGAGCTTGCCGCCGTGGGTCTCCCGCGTGTTGGCGCGCCGGCACATCATCTCGATCGCGCGCTCGCAGGTCCCGACCGCCCGCATGCAGTGGTGGATGCGGCCGGGGCCGAGGCGGTCCTGGGCGATCGCGAAGCCGGCCTGGCGTGGGCCCAGCAGGTTCGCCTCCGGAACGCGGCAGTCGGTGTAGCGGATCTCGCAGTGGCCCGGGCCGCCCGAGTGTCCCATCACCGGCACGGGGCGGACCAGGTCGAAGCCCGGGTTGTCGATCGGCACCAGGATCATCGAGGCGCGGGCGTAGCGGTGGGCGTCGGGGTCGGTGACCACCATCGCGATCGCGACGTCGGCGCCGACGGCGCCCGAGGTGAACCACTTGTGGCCGTTGATCACCCACTCGCCGTCCTCGAGCACGGCGCTGGTCTGCAGGGTCGTCGGGTCCGAGCCGGATACCTCGGGCTCGGTCATCGAGAAGCACGAGCGGATCTCGCCGTCGAGCAGGGGCTGCAGCCAGCGTTCCTTCTGCGGGTCGGTGCCGTGCTCGGCGAGGATCTCCATGTTGCCGGTGTCGGGGGCGGCGCAGTTGAAGGCCATGCCGGCGATCGCCGGGCTGCGGCCCATCTCCTCGCAGAGCATGCCGTACTCCCAGTTCAACAGCCCAGGGCCGTAACGCTCGTCTCCCATGAACAGGTTCCACAGCCCCTCCGCGCGCGCCCGCTCGCGGATCTCGACCAGGATCTGCGGATACGCAACCCCCGGGCGGACCTCGTCGTCGAGGGCCTGCAGCGCCTCCGCCTCGACCGGGTAGACGTGCCCGTCGAGGAAGGCGCGAATCCGTTCGCGCAGCTCCTCGACCCGCGGGCTCGGGTTGAAATCCACGGCTGCAGCCTACTCAAGGACGGGCGGTGCCAGCCCCATCTAGGCGGCGGCGGCGCTACGCAGGCGCCGCTGCGAGATCGCCTGGATCACGAACAGCGAGCCGACGAGGACGGCGGCGATGATGATCGCCGGGATGACCACGTCGGGGGTCCCCTCCTTGACCACCAGGGTCGTGCCGGAGCCGCAGAGCACGACCGCAAGCGCGCGACGCAGGAAGCCCTGGGGGGCCCTGACGGCGAGCATCCCGCCCAGCAGCACCCCGGGGACCGAGCCGATCAGGATGTTGCCCGCGAGCACGAAGTCGACGTTGCCGCCGACCCAGTGGGCGACCCCGGCCGCCCACAGCAGCACCGCCGCGTGGAAGATGTCGGTCCCGACCACTCGCTGCGGGGTGAGGCGGAAGATCGCGATCAGGGCGATCGCGATCAGCGTGCCCGAGCCCGCGGAGGTGAGGCCGATGACAAAGCCGGTGACGGCCCCGGTGATCACCGCGGCGATGATGTGGCGGCGGTAGAGGTGGACGGCGTAGCGCTCGGCGATCAAGTCCTTGAAGAAGATCGAGCGCAGCAGGGTGGCGATGCCGACCACCAGCAGCGTCCCCCCGAGCATCCCCAGTACGAGCTTGTCGAGGTCGTCGCCATAGGTGCGCTGGAGGATCTCGATCACGTAGACGCCGGCGATCGCCGAGGGCACGCTGCCGACGGCCATCCAGAAGGCGATCCCCTTGTGGACCGTCTTCAGCTTCAGGTGCTGGTAGCCGCCGACCGTCTTGGTAACGGCCGCGTAGAAGATGTCGGTGCCGATCGCGGTCACCGGCGAGATCCCGAAGACGAGGATCAGAAGCGGGGTCATCAGCGATGCGCCACCCATGCCGGTCATGCCGACGAGCAGCCCGATGCCGAGCCCAAAGAAGATGATCGCTGGGTCCATGTGCAGTACGTGCAGTGCGCAGGGGTGGGGAGCCCTTCAGCCCCTGTTCCGACCTTGTTGACCGGCTAAGGCCACAAGGCCGGACGCGGCATGGTAGCAGCGCTCAGCGTTTGATCCAGGCCTCTGGATCGTTGAGGATCGCGTCGATGCGCCACGGCATCTCACCCCTGGCGACCTCCGCCAGGTTGATGTTCTCGAGCACGCTGCGCAGGTTGGCGCGGACGGCGACCCAGACGTCGCGCAGGCGCTCGGCCGGCCCGGAGTAGTGCAGGTCCTCCGGCGCCGACTCGTGGATGTTGGCCAGCGGGCCCTCGACCGCGCGGATCACGTCCGCGATCGAGATCTCCTCGGCCGGGCGGTCGAGCCAGTAGCCGCCCTTGTAGCCGCGCTTGGCGCGGATCAGGCGGGCGTGCTTGAGCTCGAGCAGGATGTGCTCGAGGAACTGCAGCGGGATCCCCTGCGACTCGGCCAGCTGCTCGCCCTTGATCGGCTCGCCATCGGGCGACGCCGCCAGCTCCAGGGCTGCGCGCACGGCGTAGTCCGCCTTCGCAGAGATCCTCATCTCAGCTAGCTTTCCCGATTCGCATGATCGACTTGCAATCTCACTCCACGGTATCCGACGGCCAGCTCGAGCCCGCCGAGGTCGCCCGCTCGGCGGCCGAGGCCGGGATCACGGTGCTGGCGCTGACCGACCACGACGGGGTCGCCGGGGTGGCGGCGGCGACTGCCGCGGCCACCGAGGCGGGAATCTTCAACGTGCCGGCGGTCGAGATGTCCTGCGTTCACAAGTACTCCGAGGACCTCCACATCTGCGGCTACTGGGTCGACCTCGAACGCATCCAGCCCGCCTGCGACCGCGCCCAGCAGGAGCGGGTCGAGCGCGCCAAGGAGATCATCAGCCGGCTCAACTCGCACGGCGTCGAGGTCAGCTTCGCCGACGCCGTCGCCAAGGCCGGCGCTGCCGACGCGATCGGCCGGCCCCACATCGCCAAGGCGGCCGGCGCCGGGCCCGACCTCGGCCCCTTCTTCGAGGAGTACCTGGTGCCGGGCGCCAAGGCCTTCGTCTCGCGAAAATGGCCCTCGGCCGAGGAGGCCGTGCGCCTGATCCATGACGCCGCCGCCGTTGCCGTCGTCGCCCATCCCTACTGGGACGTGCAGGACCCCGAGCAGGTTCGCGACCTGGTCTCCAGCCTGGTCCGCGATGTCGGGCTCGATGGGATCGAGACCTTCTACCCCCCGCACACGCCCGAGCAGACCAAGCACTGCCTCGAGCTCTGCGAGGAGTTCGGCCTGGTGCCGACCGCGTCCTCGGACTTCCACGGCCCCACCCACAAGACCTTCAGCCGCTGGGGCGCCTACGACACCTACGGGCTCGGCGAGCCGCAAGTCCCGCCGAAGCCCTGAGCGCTAGGCGGCCGGGATCAGGCCGCGCTCGGTCAGGTAGGCGAGGATCTGCTCGGCAGACTCCTCGGGAGACTGACTCTCGGTCTCGAGCACCAGCTCCGGGCTCTCCGGGGGCTCGTAGGGATCCGAGACGCCGGTGAACTCCTTGATCTCACCCGAGCGCGCCTTCGCGTAGAGGCCCTTGACGTCGCGTTCCTCGCAGACCTCGACCGAGGCCTTCACGTAGGCCTCGACGAAGCGACCGTCCATGATCTCGCGCGCCTCGTTGCGAATCTCGCGGTACGGCGAGATTGCGGCGGTGATCACCGGCACGCCGTTGCGCGAGAGCAGGTTGGCGACGAAGGCGATGCGACGGATGTTGGTGTCGCGATCCTCCTTCGAGAAGCCGAGGCCCTTGGAGAGGTTCTCGCGGACGATGTCGCCGTCGAGCACCTCGATCGGGATCTCGCGGTTGCGCAGCTCCTTCACGAGGTGGTTCGTGATCGTGGTCTTGCCGGCGCCCGAGAGGCCGGTGAACCAGAGGGTGAAGCCCTTTTCGCCTGCCATCAGTTGCCGTCCTCCTTGTATGCGTCGATCAGGATCTCAGCAACCTCATCCCTGCTGAACTCGTGCGGCGGCTTCTCGCCGGCCTCGAGCATCTCGCGCACCTTGGTCCCCGAGAGGAACAGGTGGGACTCCTGGGGGTGGGGGCAGGTCTTCGCCGAGCCCATCCCCTCGCACTGGTTGCACCAGAAGGTGTGCTCGAAGAACAGGGGTGTGATCCCCAGCTTGTCCAGGTCGATGTCGTCGAAGATCCGCTGGGCGTCGTAGGTGCCGTAGTAGTCGCCGACGCCGGCGTGGTCGCGGCCCACGATGAAGTGGGTGCAGCCGTAGTTGCGCCGGATCACCGCGTGGAGGACCGCCTCCCGGGGTCCGGCGTAGTGCATCTTGCCGGGGTTGACGCCGAGCATCACGTGGTCCGGGTGGTAGTAGTTGTCCATCAGGACCTCGTAGCAGCGCATCCGCACGTCGGCGGGGATGTCGCCCTTCTTCGTCTCGCCGATCAACGGGTGGATGTAGAGCCCGTCGCAGATCTCCAGCGCCGCCTTGGTCAGGTACTCGTGGGCGCGGTGGATCGGGTTGCGGGTCTGGAAGGCGACGATGCGCTTCCAGCCGCGCTCGGCGAATGCCGCCTTCGACTCCTCGGTGGTCTGGTACCGGCGCATGAACGCCTCGTCGTGGTCGGGCAGGGCGTCGGCCTCGATCTTGCCGGCCACGCAGCGGTTGCCCTCCTCGCGGATGGCGGCCACGCCGGGATGTTCGGCGTCGGTCGTGCGGTAGACCTTCTCGGCCTCCAGCTCGACGTCGCGCTCGAAGACCTCGCTGACGGTGAGGCGACCCAGCGCCTTGCCGTTCGGCGCGGCCAGCTCGATCACGTCGCCGTCCGAGCAATCGAGGTCGGTGGCGAGGGTGATCGGGATCGGCCAGATCTCGTCCGGCTTGGACGTCAGGCGCATGTCCTCGCATACGGAGCGCCAGTCCTCGGAGCCCATGAAGCCCTCGAGCGGCGCGAAGCCGCCGTTTGCGAGCAACTCGAAGTCGGAGGCCTGGCGCGCGGTCAGGGTCAGCGCCAGAGCCGTCTCGGCGCTACCCATTGATTCCGCATTCCGTGCGGTCGGTTCCTGCCCAGCGGCCGGAGCGAGCATCCTCGCCGTCGCCGGGCCTGGAGGTGCAGGGCATGCATCCAATCGATGGATATCCCTGGTCGTGAAGCGGGTTGTATGGCACGTGGTTGTCCTTTAGGTGGTTCCAGATTTGCTTGTCATCCCAATCCGCGAGCGGGTTCAGCTTCCACAGGCCAAAGCGCTTGTCCCAGCCGAACTTCGCCGCGCCCGCGCGGGTCTCCGAGTCGATTCGGCGAATGCCCGAGACCCAGCAATCCATGCCGCTGAGCGCCTCGCGCATGACCTCGACCTTGCGGACTCCGCAGCAAGCGTCAGGATCGCGGCGCCAGAGGTTAGCGTCGTATTGCTGCTCCTGCTCCGCCAGCGAGATCCCGGCGAAGCGCTCGAACTCGATCCCGTAGCGCTCTGCGAGCGCGTCGCGGGTGGTGTACGTCTCCGGAAACAGAAGCTCGGTGTCGAGGTAGAAGAAGCGCGCGTCGGGCTCGATCGAGTGGGCGATGGCGACCGTCACCGAGCTCGTCTTCTGGAAGGAGGCGGCGAAACGGAGCCTGGGATGGAAGGTCTCGATCGCCCAGGCGATCACCTCCTCGGCTGAGAGGGGCTCGAGCTCGGCTGCGATCTCGGTTGGGTCGACCACGCGGCCGTCGATGGTAGGGAGCATCGCCGGCTTTCCGTTGCCGTTGCCGTTGGCGTTGGCGGCGGCCTCGGCGTCGCTGAACGGCCGGGGGCGGGGTGTCTCGATCGCGGAGGGCTCCATCAGACCGCGCACTCGCCCTCGCCGCGCTCGACCTTGTAGGGATCGGACCGGCTCCAGTCGACGAACTGGTCGAGGGTCTCGAGCGTGAACTCCACGGGCATCGTCAGGTCCTTGACCTCGGCCTCGAAGCGCCCGGTGCCGACGCGCTCGACGAAGGCGTTGAACTCCTCGGCGTCGTCGCGCTCGCCCTCGTACAGGCGCAGCCAGCGCTCAATGGCCTCCGGCACGCGCTTGGCCGGCAGCCGGGCCTTGAGGCGATGGCCGTAGATGACCTCTCCGCCCTCGTAGTTGCCTCCGAGGTGGGGGATGTAGGCGGGCAGCTGCCGCTGGCCGATCTTCAGCGAGGCGCCGTAGAAGCCGATGTTCGCGATGTGGTGCTGGCTGCAGCCGTTCGGGCAGCCGGAGATCTTGATGTGGACCCGGCGAGTCAGCGGGTCGGTTAGCTCCATCGCCTCGACCCGCTCCTGGATCGCACGGTTGAGGCCCATCGAGGCGGTGATCCCGAGCTTGCAGGAGTCGGTTCCCGGGCACGAGACCACGTCGGTGATCTGCTCCGCGCCCGCGTCGGCGAGGCCGAACTCGCCGAGGCGCTGCCAGACGTCGTAGAGGGACTCGTCGCGAACCCACCGCAAGACCAGGTTCTGCTGCACCGTCGTCCGCGCGTAGCCGCCGGTGAACTCGCGCATGATCGCGCCGAGCCCGCGGAACTGCTCGGGGGTGAGGTCGCCGCGGGTGATCTTCACGGTCACGGTCGAGAACCCCTGCTGGCGCTGGGGCGCGACGTTGGCCTCGCGGAAGCTGTTGAAGGCCGAGCGGTCGCCGTTCGGGCTCGCCTGCTGGGCGGGCGCCGGGGGAGCGTTGGCCTCCTCGTCTTCGACCGTGAGCAGGTGGTCGATCTTGAAGTCGCGCTCGGCGACCCAGTCGCCCTCCAGCTCTTCGGCGACCATCTCGCGGAAGGCGTCGATCCCGATCTTGTCGATCAGCACCTTGATCCGAGCGCGGGCGCGGTTGACGCGCAGCCACTCCTGGCGGTCGAAGAGCCGAAAAATGGCCTCGGAGACCTTGAGGAAGTCGCCGTTGTCGAGCTCGACGAACTCGTACAGGGTGGGGGCGACACGGGGCATGATCGAAGTGCCGCCGCCGACCCGGATCTCGACCCCGCGAACGCCGTCGCGCAGGCGCGGGATGAAGCCGATGTCGTGGATCCCGGTGATCGCGCGGTCCTCGTCGGTGGCCGTGAACGCGGTCTTGACCTTGCGCGGCATGAGCTGCGTCGTCGGGTGGCGCACGAAGTAGCGCACGTAGGCGCCGACGTAGGGGGTGGGGTCGAAGA